>JAQSXG010000366.1 GCA_029256785.1 Neobacillus sp. | reverse complement strand
TCAATGATATCTTCTCGCACGCCTAAAAACAGATAGCCGCTGGTATTGGTGCCTTCATCAATCACCCGAAAAAGCTTTGCTTGGGGTTGCTCTGTCCAGCCGTTTTCTAGCTTATGACTGAATAAATAACCGACTTTTTCTAACTCAGCTTCCCACTCGGATTGCGTCGCGGCTTGGATCTCTCGCTTATGGTACTTGATAGCGAACGGTTTTTCCATTCCTGGATAGTATTCTTTTTTATCCATAAAATAAGCATTTTGTTTTTGCAGCCATTTTTCATAAAACACCTGCCATTCTTCAAGTTCTTTCACTGAGATTGTTTCGATGTCTTCGTAAAATAAGCTTCGACAGCGAATGGGTTGAAATTCAAACGATACACTTCTACTATCTCTCTCCATAAAATAGTTTATATAGGCACGGTCCTTAACTATACATTTTTTCAATGGATGGATTCTCGGCTCAAAACAATAAAACAAATAGCCATCTCTATCTCTACGTCTGAATTGGTCAATAAAGGAGGCTTTCACAAAAATTGTTTCTGCGAATAAAAGTTCCCGTTCTTTTTTATGATCTGGTGTCCAGTTTTCATCTTCTTTGTGGACAAATTGAAAACGTAAGGACGAAAGTTGTTTTTCTATTTGCTCTGTGGTATCTTCGTCACAAAAATACTTTCTCCCCTCAAGATAGAAATCACACTCATATTTCTCTTTATCTTGATTAACAGTAAACTGCTCTTTTTGTCCACGAAAGTATCCACTTTCTTTATCCGCCGTGTCCACATACCAGTCAAGAAGGTTTTGCCCGTAGGCTAGATCTTTTTCTTCAATATCTTCATAGTATAAATTGCGCATTCTTTTTCTTCCTTCCATTGTTTGTTCAATCCCCCATTTTGAATACTGGATAGCTGGTGAGTACTCTGTATCCTTTTTCACTTGTTGATGGCATGAGGTAAAGTTGAATGTTTTCTAATGGGTTGAAAGTTATGCCTCCTCTATTCAACCCCTTCCCCAATCTAAAGGGCGTTTCCACAAACTGCCCCTTCTGATTCACTACATTTTGAAAGATTTCTGGGTGCTTTAGCTTGGTCACATTGATGGCAATCAATGCTTCCACTACCCCGTAGTAAGTTGAACTAAATAGGAGGTTGTCTGTATTCAGACGATTTTTTAAGTAAGTATCCGACTTCATTACATGTTTTTCAATTGTATGTCCTCGTTTGTTTCCTTGACCTTCCAACTCGTCTTGGACTAAGTCTTTAAAAGTATACCATTCATACTCATCATCAACATTTTCTATTTTTAATGCATTTAATTCTGCCAAAATCTTATTGATAGCCAATTTACTGGCACCTGCAGCAGATTTTCGAATATCATCTGGGATAACACTTTTAGGCAGTTCTTCTCCAGTTTCGGTGTTTTTGATTTCACCCGTCTCATCGTTTACTCCATAGGTTTTCCCCTCATAGGAAACGATCCCGTGGTAGGTGAATTTTTCAAGCTCTTCCCAACTACCAGTTTCAAATTCTCGAAAAATAGACGGGGTTGTTAATTGTAACTGATTGGTATGGATCAGATGTGCTGCGTAGTAAACGACCAGCGTTCCTGCCATCGCTAGAAGTAAGGTTGACCCGGTGATCACAAATCGCTGTTGTGGACCAAAATTGACTATTTGAGCATCTGTATAAAACTGACCGTTTCCTACATATTGCAACGGCGCCGAAAGGGACGTACTTCCTAACGGCAGATTACCAACAGTAGGAAATGTTTGCTCTCTTAAATTGGTGCCCAATAAGTAGTTTTTTCCAAACATTGCATCTAAAACTGGATGGCTTCCTCGCGAGGTTCGCCAAACCGAATTTAACTTATTTGAAACACTTACTGCTGTTGGTAATTGAAGTGGTCGATGGTGGGGAGCATATATGTCGGTCAATTCTTGATGAAACACACCATTTAAGTAGATATGTGTTCGCTCTGGATTGGTATCAATTGAAAGCTGGAAATCATTGAACTGGTGTCGCCTGATTTGTAGCGTTGTTTCAGCCGTAATATTCGTCATCGCAATATAGTAGCTGCCAGCAGGCAAATCAAGAGTAACTGTATTGTTAAATCCCGAGTACTTTCGATCAAATACCTTCGTTTCATTTTCTTGATAGACTGTTAATCTTTGACCTGATCTTCCTCTCATATCAAAATCTAGTCTGGTTGTCTCATCTAGTGTAAGTGAAAAAGTTTGATCCCTTATTGATTGACGACCCGTCTTGAAAAAACGCCAAGGCTGGATGTCATTGTTCTTTTGGGCTACATATAAATCTATTGCATCTGTTTGAACAATAGTAATTTCGTTGTCTGTCCAAAAGTTTAACCAATTTAGAAATACGTGGATATTCTTATTTTTATAGGGGTCTTCATTTTTCGTTACATCATAAAATAAGTAAAATTCAGATCTAAATTCAAACCCCACTATAACAGGAGGTACTATACTAGAGTTAATATTTAAAGCTGTCCCATGATCTCCACCTGAGAATCGATAGTGTACCCCATCTGTTCCTTGTTTACTTAAACGTATAGAATTATGTTGATAGCTGTTCGTATAAATTTGTTGAGTATATGCGTACTTCCCATTTTTCGATTTAATCAGAAAATATAAATTTGATCCTAATCCATAGAAACCTCCATTAGATACAAAAGTTCCTTCGTCGCTATCATCTCTCTCTATCAATCCATTAGTATAATCAATACCTAGCGGTTCGTATTTAACACCTGAATTTTTTCCTCTAACGTAGTTATCCATTGAAAGTGTGTTGTCTTTTTGTATGACGGTTATCTCATTGTCTGTCCAAAAGTTCAGCCAATTTAAAAATACATGTATGTTTTGATTCTTATACGGATCCTCATCTCTGCTAACATCATAGAAGCGATAAAAATCTGGCTTAAATTCAAATCCAACTATAATGGGAGTTTTACTTGAGTTAATATTTAAGGCTGTCCCATGATCTCCACCTGAAAACCGATAGTGTACTGCATCTGTTCCTCGTTTATTTAAACGTATAGAATTATGTTGATAACTGTTCGTATAAATGTTACGGGTATATGCGTACTTCCCATCTTTCGATTTAATCAGGAAATATAAATTTGATCCTAATCCATAGAAACCTCCATTAGTTACAAAAACTCCTTCATTGCTACCATCTATCTTAATCAATCCATTGGTATAATCAATACCTAGCGGTTCGTATTTAACACCTGAGTTTTTTTCTCTAATATAATTTTCCATTGAGAGTAAAGTATCTTTTTGGACGACAGTAACCTCATTGTCTGTCCAAAAGTTCAGCCAATTCAAAAATACATGTATATTCTGATTCTTATTAGGATCGTCATTACTATTTACATCATAGAACCGATAAAATTCTGGTATAAATTGGAAGCCAATCAATCTGATTGTTCTATGAGAATTAACTTGGTTGCCAGAACCTGAATCTCCTCCCATCATTCGATAGTGAACGCCATCCATACCAAGTCTTTTTAGTTGGAGATATGAACTATGTGGAAATGAATTAGTATAAATACTTTGGGCATATGCATATTTTCCATCCCTTTCCTTGATTAAAAAATAAAAATCTTTCCGATTAAATGTGTATTCTCCTGTCCTATTAACAAAAGCAAAACCGTTGCTATTTGTCGAATCAATTAATCCATTTGTGTAATCAAAATCTCCCCAATCTCCTTGATAATTTTCTAACAACGCCTTTTTATTCTCTGATTTATAAGCCTCAATCACTTCAAGCTTTTCAATTGTACTTTTTCTGCTAGTCCCTTCAGGTTCGTCTTCACTAACCCCTTCAACATTTTCTTTTGACTCTTCCGATTGTTTGTATTCCTGCGATTCTGTACTAGTCGAAAAATCGTGATTAGTTTCTTCTCTAGAGGATGTACTTTGTTGTGAAGATTCAAGTGCTTTTTGATTTGACTGTTCTTGCTTTACTTGATCCTGATAATCAGTAAATAAATCTCGAATAATTATCGTTTCCTCTAAATCGGAAAGCAATTCAGACAAATCAGCTGGTTCGTTCAAATACAGGTCGTACCAAGTTTCATCAAAAAAACCATACCAAGCATAGTTGACGATAATAAAGGTCATAGGTGAGGTTGGTTTTGTCGTTTTACTATGATTTTGGATAAAGTCAGCTACTTCTGATGGTGCTAGTTGCCAACTGCTTTCATCAATCAATTGATGAAAATCCCCATCTTTAAAAACGGGAAAATATTTTTGGTAATCCAACTGTCCTTCTACATAAAAGCGAATATTGATTGGATTTAAGAATACCCAGTCTTCCTCTTGAAAAATCTCGGACAGTTGCTCTTTCTCAGTCGAGAAATCTACTTGTTCTGCTGGCTCAGATAAAAAGTAAATTCCTCTGCTTGTTTCAATTTCCTCTGCTACAACGATGGATGCTGGTAAAAAATAAGGAATCAATAACCCCAATACACTCCATAAAACCAACAAACGCTTTTTCATTTTTCATCTACTCCCATTTTGAATCAGTTTATTCATCCTGTCCTATTCCTATGGTGAGCAATTTTTTGAATATTCTGAAAAATGTACCTATTAAAAATTCTAATTTTCTATGTATTACATATATTATGCAAAACCCGATTCACATTGGTTATCCAATGTTCTTTCCATAACCTCCTTGTATCATCCTCTTTTCGAACTAAGAAAGCCATTGACACAGCCATAAAACATTGTATATCGACTGCTGATAATGACTTAAAGTTAATCCTATATTCACAATAATTATAGTATTTGGGTATTCATTTGTCAAAAAATACTTTTATTTTTATTTTTTACAGTAAATAACGACCTATTTATTAACAATAAACTACTTCCGACACCTTAAATTATGTGTCAAAATCGATCAGTTTCTTTATATATTTATCCGCTTGATTTCTATGTTTAATAAAAAATTTCTAATCAAGAACCACGCTTTATTCCTTTGATTTGCGTACTAAAGAAAGTACATCAGTAAAGGATCGCACTGTTTTGTAAAAAAGTATATAAAAAAACCCCGCTCAAAGAGCGGGGCTAACGTTGTTGCCAACGATTGATTATTTGTTTAAAGCGTCTTTTGCTTGGTCAGCTAATGCAGTAAATGCTG
>JAQSXG010000009.1 GCA_029256785.1 Neobacillus sp. | reverse complement strand
ATAAAAAAACAAAATGAGTTCGATCGTGTTATCTCCACACTTCAAGCCCTAAGTCCATTAAAAATAATGGACCGTGGATATAGTATTGTATACAAGGATGGTAACCGACTTGTTAAAAGCATTAACCAAGTTAAAGAGGATGAATCCATTCAAATACAATTAACCGATGGCAGCCTTACATGTCATGTTCAGAGTATAAAGGAGAGCGAGAATCCGTGAAGAATGAACAAAAAGTATCATTTGAAGAAGCTATGAATAAGCTCGAACAAATTGTCGATAAGCTAGAAGAGGGCGATGTCCCGTTAGAAGAGGCAATAGCCTTCTATAAAGATGGGATGGAACTTTCTAAGTTATGTCATGATAAGTTAAAAAGTGTTGAAGAACAATTAACACAAATTATAACTGAGGATGGTCGTAAGGAAGATTTCTCAATAGAAGAGGAGGAATAAATGTTGGCAGCCAAGTTACTTGACGCTTTTTCACAAGATTACAAAGACCTGCTTGAATCAGAGCTTCGAACCTTGGTGGCTCAACTCAATGCGCCTCTAATAATTAAAGAAGCGATGCAATATTCGCTAGAAGCAGGCGGTAAGCGTATTCGTCCCCTTCTAACTTTTGCAACCCTAGATGCTTTTGGAATTGACCCTAAAAAGGGATTACTTGCTGCATCAGCCATTGAAATGATTCATACATATTCGTTAATTCACGATGACTTGCCAAGTATGGATGACGATGATCTCAGAAGAGGGAAGCCGACAAACCATAAAGTATTTGGTGAAGCAATTGCTGTATTAACTGGTGATGCCTTATTAACCTTTAGCTTTGAGGTAATAGGAAGGATTCCGGATGAAGTTGCTTCAACTAGTACGAAGATAAATTTAATTGTTGAAATGGCAAAAGCAGCGGGTACTGAAGGAATGGTCGGTGGTCAGGTTGCTGATATGGAAGGTGAAGGAAAAGCTCTAACTCTAGAAGAGCTTGAATATATCCATATTCATAAAACAGGTAAGCTATTAAAGTTCAGCGTAATAGCAGGGGCAATGCTTGCAGGCGCTAAACAAACCGAATTGGATAATTTATCAGGATTTGCCCATCATCTAGGTCTAGCTTTTCAAATTCGGGATGATATCCTCGATTTAGAGGGTAACCAAGAGATAATCGGAAAACCTGTTGGGAGCGATACCACCAATCATAAAAGTACTTACCCTCAACTTTTGTCAATCGAGGGTGCAAAGAAAGCCTTAGAGTCCCAATTAGACCTTTCTATGCAATATTTAAATAAGACAGGTTTGAATAGCAGGTTACTTTCAGAGATAGCCCAGCTAATTGTGTCGAGAGACCACTAAAAGTACAGACATTTGAACAATAACGTAATTGTGTTATAATTGTTGACAATGAATTGACAGTTGCCAATGCCGTTATCACTTTTGTGTTAGCGGCTATTTTTTAACATTAAACAACTTTGAAGAAAAAGTATGAAAGTGAGTGATCCAAACATGGATCTGTTATCAATAAAAGACCCTTCCTTTTTAAAAGGAATGTCAAATCATGAACTGCAGGTTTTAAGTCAAGAAATACGTCAGTTTTTGATTGAAAAGCTCTCAGTTACAGGTGGCCATATTGGCCCAAATCTAGGTGTAGTTGAATTAACGATTGCCTTGCATAAATGCTTTGATAGCCCAAATGATAAAATTATTTGGGATGTTGGACACCAGTCGTATGTCCATAAAATCCTAACAGGCAGAGCTAGTGAATTTGATACCCTACGTCAATATAAAGGTCTTTGCGGATTCCCTAAAAGAATTGAAAGTGAGCATGATGTTTGGGAAACAGGACACAGTTCTACTTCACTGTCCGCGGCAATGGGTATGGCAATTGCAAGGGATCTAAAACAAGAAAAATCCTTTATTTTACCCGTTATAGGGGATGGTGCTTTAACTGGAGGAATGGCCTTAGAGGCATTAAACCATATTGGTCATGAAAAGAAAAACATGATTGTCATCCTAAATGATAATGAAATGTCAATTGCTCCAAATGTAGGAGCACTGCACACAATTCTTGGGCAATTACGCACTGCTGGAAAGTATCAATGGGTAAAAGATGAACTGGAAGTGTTATTAAAAAAGGTACCAGCTGTAGGTGGAAAACTTGCTGCTACTGCTGAACGGATAAAAGACTCTCTGAAGTATTTACTAGTATCGGGAATGTTTTTTGAGGAGATGGGGTTCACATATTTAGGACCTGTTGATGGGCATGACTATGATGCCTTATTTGAAAACCTTGCCTATGCTAAGAAAACTGAAGGGCCTGTTATGCTACATGTAATCACTAAGAAGGGAAAAGGATTTCATCCTGCCGAAAGTGATAAGAAAGGGACGTGGCATGGTACTGGACCATATAAAATGGATACAGGTGCCTTCGTAAAGCCTGATCTGGTTCCACCTCCGGCTTGGAGCAGTCTAGTTAGTGAAACGGTCCGCAAGCTTGCTCGTGAGGATGAGAGAATTGTTGCGATTACACCAGCTATGCCGGTTGGGTCGAAGCTTGAAGGCTTTGCGGGTGAGTTCCCAGATAGAATGTACGATGTAGGTATAGCAGAACAACATGCCGCTACTGTAGCTGCAGGATTGGCCACTCAAAATATGAAGCCTTTCTTAGCTATTTATTCTACTTTTTTACAGCGTGCATATGATCAAGTTGTTCATGATATTTGTCGTCAAAACTTAAATGTTTTCATTGGAATTGATCGTGCCGGCTTAGTAGGTGCTGATGGAGAGACTCATCAGGGTGTGTTTGATATTGCCTTTTTAAGACATGTACCAAACATTGTTTTAATGATGCCCAAAGACGAAAATGAAGGACAACATATGGTTTATACAGCCTTAAATTACGACGAAGGTCCAATTGCTATGAGGTTTCCGCGTGGGAATGGTTTAGGAGTAAAAATGGATCAGGACTTTAAGAATATACCTCTAGGTACTTGGGAGGTTCTTAAGGAAGGTGAAGATGCTGCCATATTGACTTTTGGAACAACGATCCCAATGGCAATGGAAGCTGCCGCTATCCTTGAAAAACAAGGTGTTTCTATAAAGGTTGTAAATGCAAGGTTTATTAAGCCGTTAGATGAAAAAATGCTAGTTGAGTTATTCTCACAAAATACACCAATACTAACAATTGAAGAAGCTGTGCTACAAGGTGGTTTCGGTAGTTCGGTTCTGGAATATGCTCATGACAAAGGATATTATCAGCAGGTAATTGACCGGATGGGGATACCAGATCAGTTTATTGAACATGGTGATGTTGACTCACTGCTTGAAGAAATAGGAATGACCACTTCAGATGTTGTCAAGAGAATGACAATCCTTGCAAAAAAAAAGCAACAAAGGGCTTAACAGATGAAAAATAAGGAACGTATAGATGTTTTATTAGTAGACAGAGGTTTAGTTGAAACACGCGAAAAAGCGAAAAGAGCTGTAATGGCTGGGCTTGTCTATTCAAACGAGGAACGGCTAGACAAACCAGGAGAAAAAGTTAATGTGGATATCCCTCTTACTGTAAAAGGTAACGTACTACCATATGTAAGCAGGGGAGGACTGAAACTTGAAAAAGCACTTAAAGTGTTTGATGTAACCGTGAGTGGCAAGGTAATGCTTGATATCGGTGCTTCAACAGGTGGATTCACTGATTGCGCACTACAAAATGGAGCAACAATGTCTTACGCTTTAGATGTTGGTTATAATCAATTAGCTTGGAAGCTCCGTCAAGATGAG
Source organism: Neobacillus sp. (assembly GCA_029256785.1). Classification (GTDB taxonomy): domain Bacteria; phylum Bacillota; class Bacilli; order Bacillales; family Cytobacillaceae; genus Neobacillus. The sequence continues at coordinate 20,243 of JAQSXG010000009.1, read as the reverse complement.
CGAGTAGTTGTTATGGAAAGAACGAACTTTCGATACGTAACACCTCAAGATTTAGTGGGTGAAATGCCAAATTTTGCAACGATTGATGTTTCGTTTATTTCCTTAAAGCTAATTCTGCCGGTTTTAAAAACCTTATTAGTCCCAGGTGGAGATATCATTGCTCTTGTTAAACCTCAGTTCGAAGCTGGTCGGGAGCAAGTTGGAAAAAAGGGAATTATTCGAGATGAAAAAGTTCATTTAGAAGTTGTGAATAAGATTGTTGATTTTTCCGTCACGCAAGGATTTGATGCTGTTAATTTGTCCTTCTCTCCAATTACAGGGGGAGATGGCAATATTGAGTACCTTCTTCATCTTAAATGGGAGGGTGAGAAGGTAATTGGTGAGAACCGCTTACCAATTGAACCCTCACAAATTGTGAAAGAATCTCATTTAGAATTTAAATCAAAACAAACCACAGAAGGATAAGCAATAGCTTATCCTTCTCCTTATATTTCCGGTAAAAGCCTGTTTAAACTCGATAAAGAATAAATGTACATCTTTGTCAAAATCGGCTAACATAAGTGTAGAAGTGCCAAAATAGTACAAAATACACTAATGCTTTTGAGTGATTTTAGGGGTGATGTAATGAATAAAGGTCAGCGACATATAAAAATCAGAGAAATTATTGCCAATAATGATATTGAAACGCAAGATGATCTTGTTGATGAATTAAAAAATGCTGGTTTTAACGTAACACAAGCGACTGTCTCTCGTGATATTAAAGAATTGCACCTTGTGAAGGTTCCATTATTAGATGGCAGGTACAAATATAGCTTACCAGCAGACCAACGGTTTAATCCATTACAAAAATTAAAACGATCATTAATGGATGCGTTTGTTCGAATTGACTCTGCAGGACATTTGCTTGTAATGAAATGTCTTCCAGGTAATGCAATGGCTATAGGTGCCTTGCTGGATAATCTTGACTGGGAAGAAATCCTTGGAACAATTTGTGGGGATGATACCATATTAATTATCTGTCGTACTCCTGAAGAGACAGAAGTCATTACTAATCGTTTTCTTGATATGCTTTAATAGGGGGAATGTACCTTGTTATCCGAATTATCAATAAAAAATTTCGCTATTATTGAAGCTCTCTCCGTATCGTTTGAGAAAGGATTAACAGTCCTAACAGGTGAAACTGGAGCGGGCAAATCAATTATTATTGACGCCATTCATTTATTGGTTGGCGGTAGAGGATCAGCAGAATTTGTTCGCCATGGCGAGGTCAAGGCTGAAATTGAAGGATTATTTCAATTGGAACCTCACCACCCTGTTGCAGCAAAGGCATTGGAATTTGGAATTGAAATTGATGAAGGCATGATTGTTTTGCGTAGAGATATATCACGTACAGGGAAAAGCGTATGCCGCATCAATGGTAAGCTAGTTACCATTTCAACACTTAGGGAAATTGGGTCGACACTAGTAGATATACATGGGCAGCATGAACATCAGGATTTAATGGATGAAACGAGACATCTGCCACTGCTGGACCAATTTGGTTTTGAAGAAATTTCACCTTCATTCACGGAATATCAGGATGTATTTCATCGCTTCGAGCAGGTTAATAAGAAACTGAAGTCTTTAAGTGAAAATGAGCAAAAAACAGCCCATCGTCTTGATTTAATACAATTTCAGTTTGATGAAATACAGAATGCGAATCTAAAGTTAAATGAAGATAATGAGCTTTATGAGGAAAAAAAGAAACTGGCGAACTTTGAAAAGGTATTCGAATCGCTCCAAGCAAGCTACAATGCCCTAAGAGGAGATCAAAAGGGTCTTGATTGGATTAGTATGGCTATGGGCCATCTTGAGGATGCAGCCGCACTAGATAGCTCTTATAAGGAATCCTTTGAATTTGTGATGAATAGTTTTTATCAATTAGAGGATGTAACTAGTGTTCTAAGAGCGGAATTAGATGGGTTGGAATATGATCCCCAAAGGTTACTTGAAATTGAAGAACGGTTGAATGAGATAAACCAACTAAAAAGGAAATATGGCAAGACAATAGAAGAAATAGTTGAATATGCTGCAAAAATTGAAGAAGAAATTGAAACACTGCAAAATAAAGAAACACATATTGGTCAGTTGGAAAAGGAGCTCTCCTCCATAAAGAAAGATCTAATTTTAGAGGCCGAACAATTAACGGAGATCCGAAAACGGTGGGCAAAAAGATTATCAAAATTAATACATAATGAATTAAAGGAATTATATATGGCAAAAACAGTATTTGAAATACGTTTTGAATCAATTTTGCCTCATTTTTCAAAAAACGGTGTCGACCATGTTGAGTTTTTTATTTCCACTAACCCTGGTGAACCTTTAAAGCCTTTATCAAAAATCGCCTCTGGTGGAGAATTGTCGCGGATTATGTTGGCATTAAAAAGCATTTTTTCTAAACATCAAGGAGTAACTTCGATTATTTTTGATGAGGTCGATACAGGTGTTAGCGGCAGAGTAGCCCAATCTATTGCTGAAAAAATTTATAAAGTAGCGGTTGATTCGCAGGTGTTATGTATTTCTCATTTACCGCAAGTAGCTGCAATGGCAGACACTCATTTGTTTATTTCCAAGGTTACAAAGGACGGTAGAACAAAAACTGCTGTTAACCCGTTAAGTTCTGAAGAAAAAATTAAAGAAATTGGCCGAATGATTTCTGGTGTTGAAATAACAGATCTTACAAAACAACATGCAGAAGAATTATTATTCCTTGCAGCAGAAAATAAAAAAGACCATACAAATGTATAATTACTTATTTATTGATTTATAGCATGAGTTCGGGGACAATATTGTCATATTTTTTATAAAAATTGTAAAGCTATCCAAATTGGGTAGCTTTTTTATATTGTCTTCAGTTATAAATGCACGGGAACGAGGCAAAATTAAAGATGTAGCCATTTCGATATAGTGAAATAGAAGCGAGGAGAGTGAAAAGTTTGAAATTAGACATAATTAGAAAGACTATTGGTGGAATTCTCCTTGTTTCATTAATCAGCGTTTTGTTTTTTAAGCCTATTCAGGAATACCTTGATATACCAAAGACGATAACCGTTTTTGAAGGACAAGACTATAGTTTTCCAATGGCCGCTCCGGTGTCGGCCACAGTGGGTTCTCACAATTCAACTATCACACTTGCTCAGGATCAAAAGTCTGTTTCATTACAAGCAAAAGAAAATGGTCAAAATGAGATGCTGTTAGAATTCGCAGGCATTCCAATAAAGAAAGTCGATGTACAAGTCTTAAAAGATTTCCGGGTAACTCCAGGAGGCCAATCAATTGGAGTAAAATTAAACACAGTTGGTGTACTGGTTGTTGGACACCATTTAGTTTCGACCGAAGATGGAAAAAAATCTCCGGGAGAATTAGCAGGAATTAAAATTGGAGATATTATCACAGAAATAAATGGAAATAAAATTGAAAAAATGACTGATGTTGCTCCATTTGTACAAAATGCAGGACAAAACGGTGAAGCATTAGATATGGTTATTAGTAGAGAAAATGGAAAATTTACAACAAAGCTTACACCTTTAAAGGATAAAGGAGAAAAGTCCTATAAGTTGGGATTATATATCCGTGATTCAGCAGCAGGAATAGGTACAATGACATTTATTGATCCAAAGTCTAAAAAATATGGTGCTTTAGGTCATGTTATATCCGATATGGATACAAAAAAACCAATTGTAGTCGAGGATGGTCAAATTGTTCGTTCTACGGTTACTTCAATTGAAAAAGGGAGTAATGGTGATCCAGGAGAAAAGTTAGCACGATTCTCTTCAGATCGTGAAATTGTCGGAAACATCCAAAAAAATAGCCCCTTTGGGATTTTTGGTGTCCTAAACAAGGAATTAAAGAATGGGGTACTGGATAAGCCGTTACCAATTGCTTTATCCCATCAAGTGAAAGAAGGACCAGCAAAAATATTAACAGTAGTAAATGATGATAAGGTAGAAGAATTTAATATAGAAATTGTAAGCACGATTCCGCAAAAATTTCCAGCAACAAAAGGCATGGTTATCAAGGTTGTTGACCCAAAACTTCTTGAAAAAACAGGAGGAATTGTCCAAGGAATGAGTGGAAGTCCCATCATCCAGGACGGCAAGTTAATAGGTGCGGTAACACATGTTTTTGTCAATGATCCAACAAGCGGATATGGAGTACACATTGAATGGATGTTAAACGAAGCTGGAATTAACATATATGAAAAATCAAAAGAAAAAGCCAGTTAAAATATACAATGGATGGAAATAGGCGGATCAATCGTCTATTTTCTTTTTTTATGGCTGTGTTAAAGATAATTGTTGATTTTAGAACCTGTTGATTGGAGCGAAAGGCGCTCGACTCCTGCGGGACTAGCAGGTCAGGGTGAGACCCCGCAGGCGCTTAAGCGCTGAGGAGGCTCACCGACCGCCCGCGGAAAGCGAAGTGCCTGGAGCACAAATCAACAGACTTGTTTAACACAGCTTTTTGTATAAAGAATATTCGACAAAATGAAGGTTTATTCTGCGGTAAATGCGAATTTAGTCGAAAAACAAAGGAAAACAAAGAAAATATGAGATTTTATAACTATTTTAAGAAATATTAAAAAAATGAGAGGAATTTTTGTTGCATTGTCGAATTTCTAATTTAGAATAGAATTAAGTGAATAAAAAATTAACAATAACGATTAAAGTATAAAAGAGAATATTTGAGTTTGGGGAGGATACAAAGTTGAAAAAGATTAAGGTTTGTGTCGTTGATGACAATAGGGAGTTAGTTGGATTATTAGAGGACTACATTTCTTCCCAAGAAGATATGGAAATCGCAGGTATTGCACATAACGGACAAGATTGTTTAGAAATGTTAGAGACAACAGAGCCGGATGTACTTGTTTTAGATATTATCATGCCTCACCTTGATGGTTTAGCCGTGCTTGAGCGTATGAGAGATCTGAGAAAGGCGAACATGCCGAATGTTATTATGCTTACAGCATTTGGGCAGGAAGATGTTACAAAGAAAGCGGTTGAGCTTGGTGCTTCATATTTTATTCTAAAACCATTCGATATGGAGAACCTAGGAAACCATATCCGTCAGGTTAGCGGAAAAACAAGTCAGGTAAGTAGGAAATTACCAACTTCAAATTATCGTTCACAAAATGAACAAAAGCCAAAAAATCTTGATGCTAGTATCACAAGCATTATACATGAAATCGGTGTACCAGCTCATATTAAAGGATATCTGTATTTACGTGAAGCCATTTCAATGGTGTACAATGATATTGAACTTTTAGGTTCAATTACTAAAGTTCTTTATCCAGATATTGCTAAAAAGTATAATACTACTGCAAGTCGTGTTGAGCGTGCCATTCGGCATGCCATTGAAGTTGCTTGGAGCCGTGGTAATATTGATTCCATTTCCTCGCTTTTCGGTTACACAGTTAGTATGTCAAAAGCTAAGCCAACCAATAGTGAATTTATCGCAATGGTTGCAGATAAACTCCGTCTTGAACACAAGGCCTCTTGAGATAACCGGTAATCATGAAAGCCTTCATTCTGTATGAAGGCTTTTTTCAATTTAAAGCATCAGAATAAGTTTGATTACTGATCATCCTTTTGTAATTCCATTAATTTTTGAATAAGAATATGCTGTGGCATATGCATAAGCTGTTCAATAGGAACATTTAATTTTTCAGCTAGTTTTATGGCAGTCTCCGGCGATAATTGTAAAGGTTTCATTGTAAATTCCTCCATATATTTTATTGGGAAGTGAAAAGATGACACAAATATTTGCTCACCGTGGGTATACAGCTTCTTCTAGTGAGAATACAATGAGTGCATTTATTGAAGCTGAAGAAGTAGGTGTAGATGGACTGGAACTCGATGTCCAATTAACCAAAGACGGTGAAATCGTTGTTATTCATGATGAAAAGGTCAATCGAACAACAGATGGCTCTGGCTATGTAAAGGATTTCTTGTTCAAGGACATCAGAAAGTTAAATGCCGGTAAACAGTGTGGGAAGAGAGATCCGATACCTGCACTAAATGAGGTCCTCGATTGGATGCAATCGAATCAATTGATCTGTAATATTGAGTTAAAGAACGACCGTTTTCCTTATAAAGGAATGGAAGAAAGGGTTATTCAGCTTGTACAGAATTATGGCTTGACGGATCGGATTATTATTTCCTCGTTCAATCATTATAGTGTCGTTTATAGCTATCAATTGGCTCCAGATATAGAAACAGCACCGTTGTTTAATGAACGGATTTTTATGCCTTGGGTGTATGCCCAGTCCATCAAGGCAAAAGGAATACATCCTAAATACTCAAGAATTACAGATAAAATTATAAAGACTACAATGGAAAATGGAATTGCAGTTAGACCTTATACGGTCAACAAAGATGTAGATTTGCATAGATTACTGAACATAAATTGTTCAGCTATTATAACGGATGAACCCGTCAAAGCATTAAGTATAAGAAAACAGTACCCAGGCTAAAACATCGAAAGAGACCTAGCAGGTCTCTTTTTTTATCTATTACTATTCTTAAATCTTGCTTGAACTTTATTCCGTTTACGATCTCTTCGAAAGATGAATCCTGCTACAAACCCCAAACCGCCAATAAATAATAGTAAACCAAGTAGAAATTGGAGCCCTAGGGACGGTATTGGCGATAGGAGAACCCCAAAAGTCATATCACGCATTAGCTTAATACCAAAACCAGCCAAAAACCCGGGAATTAATAATATGAATAGAGCAATAATCCGAATCATAATATAGTCCTTCCACTTCTTTAGTAAGTCAATTAAAAAAATTACCTTCATGAAAAATATATTACAAAGATAATATTTGTCAAGGAGAGTGATTAAATATAAAATAGGTTATGAAAAATATTGCAGATTTTCGGTTATTTTTGTGTGAAAAAGATTTCTTTTTGGAGGACAATATAATAAAGGGGCGAAATGATGCAAAATGTTATGATTGTTGGTGCTGGTAAGGGTGGTTTAGCGGTATTAAAATTGTTAAACGAAACAGAAGTGTTGAATGTTCAAGTTGTGATTGACCGAAACTCCGATGCACCAGGGATAATCTTGGCGCAAAGAGTCGGTATTGCAACGGGAACTGACTGGCTCCCATATCTTAATGAAACGATTGATATTATCATTGATGTAACTGGGAATGAAAAAGTGTTTCAAGAGCTTAGGAATGCTAAAAGTAAAAAAACAGTTTTAATTCCAGGAAGCGTTGCCTTTTTGCTTGCAGAGCTACTGGAGGAAAAAGAGGAATTGATACAAAAGCATCAAAATGAATCATATAAACAAGAATTGATTTTTAATGCGACAAATGATGGAATGGTCGTTATTGATAATTATGGCTATGTCATAATATTTAATCGACGTGCCGAAGAAATGATGGGTGTTAAAAAAGAACTAGCAATTGGAAGACCGGTGGTTGATGTTATTCCAGACAGTAGATTACCACTTATTCTTGAAACAAAAAGAATTGAAACCAACCAAGAAATGATTCTAGGAAATGGCCGTAAAATTATTACTACTCGCATACCAATTATCGAGGAAAATGGAACCCTTATTGGCGCGTTTGCAGTCTTTAAGGACATAACCGAGGTTGTTAATCTTGCAGAGGAGATCACTGATTTAAAGGAAATTCAAACCATGCTACAGGCAATTATTCATTCGAGTGATGATGCTATTTCAGTTGTTGATGAACTTGGCAGAGGGATACTGATTAATCCTGCCTATACTCGGCTGACGGGACTTACGAAGGAACAGGTTATTGGGCAACCAGCAACAGCAGATATTTCCGAAGGGGAAAGTATGCATATGAAGGTACTTCAGACACGTAGAGCTGTACGAGGTACTGCTATGAGGGTTGGAGCAAATAAGCGTGAAGTAATTGTTAATGTGGCCCCGATTATCGTTAAAGGTAAACTTAAAGGTAGTGTAGGTGTTATCCATGATATGTCGGAAATAAAATCATTAAGCAGAGAGTTACATCGTGCTAGGCAAATTATTCGTACACTTGAGGCCAAATATACTTTTGAGGATATTATTGGTCATTCAGAAGAAATGCTATTAGCTATTGAACAGGCCAAACTTGGAGCTAAAACTCCTGCAACCGTTCTTTTACGTGGTGAATCAGGAACTGGAAAAGAATTGTTTGCCCATGCAATACATAATGCAAGTGATAGGAAATACAACAAATTTATACGTGTTAATTGTGCTGCTATTGCTGAGTCACTACTGGAAAGTGAATTATTTGGTTATGAAGAGGGAGCTTTCTCTGGTGCAAGACGGGGGGGAAAGATAGGTTTCTTTGAAGAAGCAAATAATGGAAGTATTTTTCTTGATGAAATAGGTGAGTTGCCTGCTAATACTCAAGCAAAGTTACTTAGGGTATTGCAAGAACGTGAAGTCATTCGGGTTGGTGGGACAAAGCCTATTGCAATTAACGTTCGGATTATTGCTGCAACCAATGTTAATCTTGAAAAAAGTATTGCCAATGGATCCTTTAGGGAAGACTTATATTATCGATTAAATCGCATGCCAATACATATTCCGCCGTTAAGGAAACGGAAAGAAGAAATTCCATTATTATCTGAATTGCTCATTCAAAAAATCAATCGTGACTACGGAAGAAATGTAGATGGTGTAACACAATCAGCTGTGAGTAAATTAATTAATTATGATTGGCCAGGGAATGTAAGAGAATTAGAAAATATTCTTGGTAGAGCGATGATTTTTATGAAATATAATGAAACGATGATTAATGTTCATCATTTACCAGAGTTAAGAAGTAAAAAAACAGGGACTGATATTTATTTGTCAGATAGTAGTAAATCAGTTGAACAAAAACGTACCCTTTCAGGAATGGTTGAGGCATATGAAGCTGAGATTATCAAAGACACAATTCATCGCTTTAATGGTAATAAAACACTAACAGCAAAAATGCTAGGATTGTCTGTAAGAAATCTGTACTATAAGCTTGAAAAATACAAACTTGAAAATAATAGCATGCAATAATTTTCTTAGTATGCAAAAAGTTGCATGTTTTAAAAATGTAAATACAGCGTTTACAATGGAAATTTATTTGGCATGGAACTTGCATAGTAATATATCGGAGTTGCAGTGAACATAGAAAGGGTTGATGACAACTTGTTGCTAGAAACACTGATTGACAGAGCAACCCAACAGCAGAATCATACGGTTGCCGTCGCGGCTGCCGAGGACACTGAAGTAATTGAAGCAGTACTCGATGCCTTAGACCGAAATCTAGCCAATTTTATTTTATATGGCGATGAGGAAAAAATTAATACCCTATTAGATGTAAAGCAATATAAGGCTAATACCAATAAAAAATTAGAAGTTGTGCATGCAGAATCAAACTCATTAGCTGCAGACCTAGCTGTCAAGGCCGTATTCAATAAAGAAGCAAGTGTCTTGATGAAAGGGAATATAGCCACGAGTATGATTCTGAAATCTGTTTTAAATAAGGAATACGGCCTTCGAACAGGTAGTGTTTTATCGCATGTTGCCGTTTTTGAAGTTCCAGGTTACGACCGTTTTATTTTCGTCACGGATGCGGCAATGAATATTACACCTGATTTAGAACAAAAAGCACAAATAGCCAGAAATGCTGTTGCCGTTGCAACTTCATTAGGAATTGATAATCCTAGAGTTGCTCCGATTGCCGCTGTAGAAGTTGTTAATACAAATATGCAAGCAACAGTTGATGCTGCCTCATTAACCGTCATGAATCAGAGGGGACAGATTCCAGGATGTATTGTTGATGGACCTCTGGGACTTGATAACGCTATTTCTGCTATAGCTGCTGAGCATAAAGGTATACAGGGTGAAGTAGCTGGAAGAGCTGATATCTTATTAGTTCCAACTATTGAAGTAGGAAATGTATTGTATAAATCATTAATTTATTTTGCGAAAGCAAAGGTTGGTGCTGTCCTTGCAGGCGCAAAGGCTCCAATCGTTTTAACATCAAGAGCTGATACGGCTGAAAGTAAGCTATATTCACTTGCTCTTGCGATCTGCACCGTCAGTAATTAGAGTTTCTTAATTTTGAGGAGGAATAGACAATGGAAATCTTCAAGTACTTAGAAAAATATGATTATGAGCAGGTAGTATTTTGCCAAGATAAGCAATCAGGACTAAAAGCGATTATTGCTATACATGATACTACGTTAGGACCAGCGTTAGGTGGTACACGGATGTGGACGTATGATTCCGAGGAAGACGCCATTGAAGATGCATTAAGGTTGGCAAAAGGAATGACATATAAGAATGCTGCAGCAGGTTTAAACCTTGGTGGTGGGAAAACAGTTATCATCGGTGACCCGCGTAAAGATAAATCCGAAGAATTATTCCGTGCTTTTGGACGTTATATTCAAGGGTTAAACGGCAGATATATTACAGCTGAAGATGTTGGAACAACAGTGGCGGATATGGATATGATTCATGAAGAGACAGACTTTGTTACAGGAATATCACCTGCCTTCGGTTCATCTGGAAATCCTTCTCCTGTTACTGCCTATGGGGTCTATCGTGGGATGAAAGCTGCAGCTAAAGCAGCTTTTGGTACAGATTCTCTTGAAGGAAAAGTTATCGCTATACAAGGTGTTGGTAATGTGGCATACAATCTTTGCCGTCATTTACACGAAGAAGGAGCACAGCTAATTGTAACCGACATCAATAAAGAAGCTGTTCAACGAGCAGTTGATGAGTTTGGTGCAAAGGCGGTTGATCCGAATGAAATTTATGGCGTTGACTGTGATATATATGCACCGTGTGCACTAGGTGCTACCATTAATGATGAAACGATTCCTCTCATTAAAGCAAAGGTAATTGCTGGAGCTGCGAATAACCAACTAAGAGATACACGCCATGGTGATCTCATCCATGAACTGGGTATTATTTATGCTCCTGACTATGTTATTAATGCTGGCGGCGTAATCAATGTTGCTGACGAATTATATGGATATAATCGTGACCGGGCGATGAAAAAGGTGGAAACAATTTATACAAATATTGAAAAGGTAATTGAAATTTCTAAACGAGATGGTATTCCGACTTACTTAGCTGCAGACCGCATGGCGGAGGAACGGATTGAAAAGATGCGCAATTCTCGCAGTCAATTCCTTCAAAATGGCCATCATATCTTGAGTCGTCGATAAAAGGAAGAACGCTGAATGGAAATTCAGCGTCTTTGCCTTTAAATAAGATGAATGATAAACCATATTGGAGGTCAATCCATTGTCTGAAAAACAATATCGAATGCTCATCATCAACCCAGGCTCTACTTCTACTAAGATTGGGGTCTTCGATAATGAAATTTCTATTCTAGAAAAAAATATCCGCCACGATACTGAAAAGATTAATTCATTTGTCAATATCATTGATCAATATGAATTTAGAAAAAGCACCATTTTAGAAACACTTGACCAAGAAGGAATTAATATCTCAAAATTAAACGCTGTTTGTGGACGTGGAGGATTGCTACGTCCAATTGAGGGTGGCACTTATAACGTAAATGATGTGATGCTCTCAGATTTAAGAAAAGGATATGCTGGTCAACACGCTTCGAATCTCGGGGGCATTATTGCAAATGAAATTGCAGTTGGCCTAAACATACCAGCCTATATTGTCGACCCTGTTGTTGTTGATGAAATGGACCCTATCGCAAGAATCTCAGGGTTTTCTTTAATAGAAAGAAAGAGTATCTTTCATGCATTAAATCAAAAAGCAGTAGCAAGAAGAGTGGCAAAAGAACTCGGAAAAGAATACCAAGATTTGAATCTAATTGTGACACATATGGGCGGCGGAATTACAGTTGGTGTTCACCGGAAAGGAAAAGTCGTTGATGTAAACAATGGTCTGCATGGTGATGGGCCATTTAGCCCTGAACGAGCAGGTACCGTACCTGCTGGGGATTTAATCGCTCTTTGTTATTCAGGTCAGTATTACCGTGAAGAATTGATGAAGAAACTTGTTGGCCAGGGGGGACTTGTCGGCTATTTAGGAACAAACGATGCTGTTCAAGTTGAAAAGAGGATTGAGGGCGGCGATGAAAATGCAAAGCTTGTGTATGATGCCATGGCTTACCAGGTGGCAAAAGAAATAGCAGCTGCTAGCGCAGTGTTAAACGGAAAAGTAGATGCAATCATCTTAACGGGTGGTCTAGCATACGGTAAGGGATTTGTTAAATCCATTATCGATAGAATTCACTGGATTGCTGACTGTATTGTCCATCCTGGTGAAAATGAGCTTCAAGCCCTGGCGGAGGGTGCCCTCCGCATCTTACGAGGAGAAGAAGAAGTAAAGGAATATCCAGGTGCCTTTAAAACTGCAAGAATATAAGAATGGGGAGGGAAAACAATGACACAGGAATACGATTTGGTCATTCTGGGTGGCGGTACAGGCGGGTATGTAGCAGCTATTCGTGCCTCACAACTAGGTCTAAAAACGGCTATTGTTGAAAAAGGAAAACTCGGGGGAACCTGCCTTCATAAAGGATGTATCCCAAGTAAAGCCTTACTCAGAAGCGCTGAAGTTTATGCAACAACTAAGAATAGTGAGGAATTTGGAGTCATCACAAGTGACGTCTCTTTTAACTTTGGTAAAGTCCAAGATAGAAAAAATAAAATAGTTGATCAACTCCATAAAGGTGTTCTGCATCTAATGAAACAAGGGAAAATTGATATTTATGAAGGACTTGGCCGAATTCTAGGCCCATCTATCTTTTCGCCAATGCCTGGGACAATCTCAGTTGAAATGAATAATGGGCAAGAAAATGAAATGCTTCTTCCGAAAAATGTGGTGGTTGCCACTGGTTCAAGGCCAAGAACATTGCCAGGTTTAGAACTGGATGGGGAATTCGTGATCACATCTGATGAAGCCTTAGAGCTTGAGACATTACCCTCTTCTATCATAATTGTAGGTGGAGGTGTTATCGGAATAGAGTGGGCATCGATGCTTTCTGATTTTGGTGTAGAAGTTACTGTCATTGAATATGCTGATCGTATTATCCCTACAGAGGATAAAGATATTTCTAAGGAAATGCAACGCCTTATGAAGAAAAAAGGTATTAAGCTGGTTACAGGGGCAAAGGTATTACCGGAAACTTTGATAAAAAGTGAGGGTGTTACTATTTCGGCCGAGACAAAATCAGGACTGAAAGAATTTAAGGCTGAAAAACTCCTTGTTTCCGTTGGCCGCCAAGCAAATGTCGAGGGAATTGGATTAGAGAATACTGAAATTCAGGTTGAAAAAGGATTTATTTTAACAAATGAATTTTTTCAAACGAAGGAATCACATATATATGCCATTGGTGACGTAATAGGCGGTTTGCAATTGGCTCATGTGGCTTCGCATGAAGGGATTATTGCAGTAGAGCATATTGCAGGTCAAGACCCTTCTCCACTTGATTATAACCTCGTTTCTAAATGTATATATAGTAATCCAGAGGTTTCGAGCGTTGGGATAACAGAAGAGATAGCAATTGAAAAAGGCCATAAAGTAAAGGTTGGCAAGTTCTCTTTCCGGGCAATTGGAAAGGCGCTTGTTTTTGGAGAATCGGATGGATTTGTAAAGATTGTTGCTGATGAAGAAACCAATGATATTCTAGGGGTGCATATGATTGGTCCGCATGTTACTGACATGATTTCAGAAGCAGGATTGGCGATGGTATTGAACGCAACACCTTGGGAAATTGCCCATACTATACATCCTCATCCGACGTTATCAGAAGCTATCGGGGAAGCTGCGCTTGCAGTTGATGGCAAAGCAATACATTCTTAAATGAATATTTTCCACGGACAATTTGGGAGGTTTGAAATATATGACTGAAAAACGCCATGAAGCAATCGGTTTAAGTGATGAGAAGGTTTTGGAAATATACGAAACAATGCTATTGGCCCGCCGAATTGATGAGCGGATGTGGTTACTTAATCGTGCGGGTAAAATTCCCTTTGTTATTTCCTGTCAGGGTCAAGAGGCTGCACAAGTTGGTGCTGCTTTTGCACTTGATCGTGAAAAAGATTATGTGCTACCGTATTACCGTGATATGGGAGTAGTATTGACCTTTGGCATGACGCCAAAAGAACTGATGCTTTCTGGTTTTGCAAAAGCAGAAGACCCGAATTCTGGGGGGCGGCAAATGCCAGGACATTTTGGACAAAAAAGAAATCGCATAGTAACAGGATCTTCACCAGTTACGACACAAGTACCGCATGCAGTGGGTGTCGCCCTTGCTGGGAAAATGGAAAAGAAAGATCTAGTAACCTTTGTAACCTTTGGAGAAGGCTCATCCAACCAAGGTGATTTTCATGAAGGTGCAAACTTTGCTGGAGTGCATAAGCTTCCTGTTATTTTCATGTGTGAAAATAACAAATATGCTATTTCGGTTCCAATTGAAAAGCAACTGGCTTGTGAAAATGTATCTGACCGAGCGATTGGTTATGGTATGCCCGGTATTACTGTTGATGGAAATGATCCATTAGAAGTTTACAAAGCTGTCAAAGAAGCTGCAGACCGTGGACGTCGTGGAGAGGGACCGACTCTAGTAGAAACGGTTTCGTATCGTCTGACACCACATTCATCGGATGATGATGACCGTTCCTATCGTGCCCCTGATGAGGTGGCAAAGGCAAAAACAAAGGATCCAATCATTACTTTTGGTGCCTATTTAAAAGAAACAGGTGTTATGAATGATGAGTTGGAAAAAGAAATCAATGATCGCGTAATGCAGCAAGTGAATGAAGCGACAGATTATGCTGAAAATGCACCGTATGCAGCACCGGAAGATGCATTGAAATATGTTTATGCGGAGTAAGGGGGACATAACATGGCAGTAATTTCTTATATTGATGCGGTAACAATGGCCATTCGCGAAGAAATGGAAAGAGATCCGAAGGTATTTGTTTTAGGTGAAGACGTAGGGGTAAAAGGTGGGGTTTTTAAAGCAACACAAGGTTTGTATGAGCAGTTTGGCGAGGACCGTGTTATTGATACACCGCTTGCAGAATCTGCTATTGCAGGGGTAGGAATTGGTGCAGCGATGTATGGTATGCGTCCAATTGCTGAAATGCAATTTGCTGACTTTATTATGCCTGCTGTGAATCAAATTATTTCAGAAGCAGCAAAAATTCGTTATCGCTCGAATAATGACTGGACTTGTCCAATGGTTATACGAGCACCATATGGAGGAGGAGTTCACGGAGCACTTTATCATTCCCAATCGGTTGAAGCAATTTTTGCAAATCAGCCAGGTTTGAAAATAGTCATGCCATCCACTCCGTATGATGTAAAAGGACTTTTAAAGGCAGCGATAAGGGATAATGATCCTGTACTCTTTTTCGAGCATAAGCGGGCATATCGTTTAATTAAAGGCGAAGTACCCGTAGAGGATTATACACTGCCAATTGGGAAAGCAGATGTGAAGCGTGAGGGTGAGGACATAACCATTATTACTTATGGTCTTTGTGTTCATTTTGCCCTTCAAGCAGCTGAAAAATTAGCGAAAGATGGCATCTCTGCACATATTCTTGATTTGAGAACAATCTATCCATTGGATAAGGAAGCAATTATTGAAGCGGCATCCAAAACAGGAAAAGTATTATTGATAACAGAAGATACCAAAGAAGGCAGTATTATTAGTGAAGTATCAGCAATAATAGCTGAGAATTGCTTGTTTGATTTAGATGCTCCAATTATGCGACTAGCTGGACCAGATGTACCAGCCATGCCATACGCTCCTACGATGGAGAAATACTTTATGGTAAATCCGGATAAAGTTGAAAAAGCAATGCGTGAGCTAGCGGAGTACTAAAAACATGAAGCGGGCCAAGGAGCCGATGCTGGACATATTGGAGGTATAGAACAGTGGCAATTGAACAAATTAAAATGCCTCAATTAGGGGAAAGCGTAACAGAAGGAACAATAAGCAAGTGGTTGGTTTCTGTTGGAGACAAAGTAAATAAATATGACCCCTTAACGGAAGTTATGACAGATAAAGTGAATGCAGAGGTTCCCTCTTCCTTTACCGGCACAATTAAAGAGCTAATTGCTGAAGAAGGAGAGACACTTGCAGTAGGAGAAGTTATCTGTACGATCGAAGTTGAAGGTGCAGTTAGTGAGGCTGCTTCCGAGGTTGCTCAAAATACAGGCGGATCAGAAACAGTTGTTGTGCCCGAAGGGAATCAAGGAAACAAAGCTCGTTATTCCCCTGCAGTTTTAAAAATATCACAGGAGCACGGTATAGATTTAAATTTGGTGACAGGCACCGGTGCTGGTGGTAGGATTACAAGAAAAGATTTATTAAAGTTAATTGATTCAGGGAATATCCCTGTCGCCAGCAAGACAGATGAAGCGCCAAAAGTGATAGAAACTCAGCAGGTAAAACAAGAAACGGTTCAACCTGTCCCAGCTGTAACGCAAACGACTACACCGGTTGCTAGTATCCCGATGGATGCTGGTGATATTGAGATTCCTGTTACAGGTATCCGTAAAGCAATCGCTGCGAACATGCTGCGTAGTAAGCATGAAGCGCCACATGCTTGGACAATGATTGAAGTGGATGCCACTAATCTAGTGGAGTACCGAAATTCGCTAAAAGATGACTTCAAGAAAAAAGAAGGCTTTAATCTAACCTTCTTTGCCTTCTTTGTAAAGGCTGTTTCACAAGCGTTGAAAGAATTTCCTCAAATTAATTCAATGTGGGCGGGAGATAAGATTATTCAAAAGAAAGACATTAATATTTCGATTGCAGTAGCAACTGAGGATGCATTATATGTACCTGTGATTAAACAAGCAGATGAGAAGACGATTAAGGGAATTGCGCGTGAAATATCTGAACTAGCTGGTAAAGTTAGATCTGGAAAGCTACGGTCCGAGGATATGCAAGGCGGAACCTTTACGGTTAACAATACTGGCTCCTTTGGCTCAGTACAATCAATGGGGATAATTAATTACCCTCAGGCTGCGATACTGCAAGTTGAATCAATCGTAAAGCGTCCAGTGGTTATGAATAACGGAATGATTGCCGTTCGCGATATGGTTAACTTATGTATGTCACTTGACCATAGAGTATTAGACGGACTCATTTGCGGACGTTTCTTACAACGTGTCAAAGAAATCCTAGAAAACACATCAAAATCCAACACATCTATTTATTAATAAAAAACCGCTGCCAATAAAGGTAGCGGTTATTTTCATTGAATGATTTGCAATTATATCCTAAAATATAAAGTATAATTAATTTATAGAATATTTCGTACTTTAAATCAGGGGGTGGAACATATGAGTTTCGAGAATTTAAAAAATCAAACCTTTCCTTCTATAACGAAACAAGATTGGAAGTTAAAAGCAGAGGAATCAATGAAGGGAAAATCGGTAGACTTATTACAAACAACTACATATGAAGATATCAAGCTAAAAGCCCTTTATACACGGTTAGATGAGCAAAAAATATCTGATTATCCAGGAGGTTCTGATTTTAGAAGAGGAATATATCCACTAGGATATCAAACAAACAATTGGAAGATCGCTCAGCGGTTAACCGCAAAAACACTTACAGAATTAAAGGGGAAGATTCAAGCAGCGATTAAAAATGGACAAACAGCTATCGCTTTTGATGTTTCTAACGAACTTTTTAACGGTACAGAAAAGTTAAGTGGAATACTAGGTGAGCTAATAGAAACATTTCCGTTCGCTATTAATACCAAAGAAAGGCAGCCAGAACTACTTACTGAGCTAACTGAAATGGCAATGGAAAAGGGGAATGGTAATAGAATTACCGGATATGTTGCCAATGACCCCATTTCAATATTTGCTGAAGAAGGACGAATGTCAAATGAAGCGCTAACAAAATGGTCAGAGGATATTAAACTAGCAAATAGTAACCTTCCTATTCTTCGAACAGTCTTGGTTAACACCACAGTCTACCATCAAGGAGGGGCCAATGCTGTACAAGAACTTGGAATTGCAGCAGCTACAGGTGTTTATTATATTCAACGTTTATTTGAGGCTGGAATGAAGCTAGACGATGTCCTTTCAAAAATGATTTTCCAGTTCTCGATTGGAAGTAATTTTTTCATGGAGTTGGCAAAGCTTCGCGCTGCCCGAATTCTCTGGAATAAAATCACGGGAGTTTATGGTGCTGAACCAAAGTCTAGAGGCATGCATATTACCGCAGAAACCTCTACCTACACAAAAACGGTTTATGATCCACATGTAAATATTCTTCGGGCAGGAAATGAAGCATTTGCGGCTGTTTTAGGTGGAGTTCAATATTTGCATGTAGCACCATTTGATGACGTTACGGGTAGTACACCTTTATCAGAGCGGATTGCCAGGAATACACAAAACATCCTGATGGAAGAAGCGTATTTACAAAAAGTAGCTGATCCAGCCGGTGGTTCATGGTATGTAGAGTCATTAACAGCAGAGTTAGCTGAAAAGGCATGGGCATATTTTCAGCAATTAGAGGCGAACGGTGGAATTCTTGAAGTCTTACAATCGAATAAGTTGCAAAATGATATAAATGCAATCAGTGAAAAACGCAAACAGGATACTTTTACAAGAAAACAAAGTGTAATTGGAACCAATATTTATGCAAATCTCGAAGAACAAGTTCAATTGTCAAAAGATAACCGCCTGGCTACCAATTCCAACTATGACAGTTCGCAGATTAATTTTGAGGCGATTAAGCAAACAAGAGGTGCAGAACCATTTGAAAGTCTACGAGAAATTAGTCTAAAGATTGAAAACAAGTCTGGCTCTAAGCCTCAAATTAGCATGCTTTGTCTTGGGGAACTACGCCAGTATAAGCCTAGACTAGATTTTGTGAAGGGATTTCTTGCTGTAGGTGGAATTAAAGCATTCGAAAGTAGTTCGATAACTTCCTATGAAGCAGCTAAACAATTTGTACAAAACCATAAAACAAACTATCTCTGCCTCTGTGGTAGTAATGAGCAATATGAGCAAATTGGACATGAAATGGTTAGTACATTAAAAAAGGAATTTCCGGATTTAGTGATTTATATGGCAGGATTGCAGGAAAAAGAAGACCAGATCCAATGGCTAAGTGAAGGAATTAGACAGTTTGTCCATGTAAAAAGCAATTGTTATGAAACACTTTCTATTATTTTAAAAGAAATGGAGGTGTTTGCAGGTGAAGCTTCAAAAGCCTGACTTTCAAAAGATCCCTTTAATTAGTGAGCAAGACTTCCTCACTAAGGAACAGTGGCAGGAACAGGTTGAAAAGGACCTACAAGCCTCAATAGATGAATTACTATTTGAAACCAACGAACAAATTAAACTGAAACCGCTTTATACAGCAGAGGATCGTAAGGGAGTCGAGCATTTAGATGACCTGCCAGGTCTACCGCCGTATACACGGGGTCCATATCCAACCATGTTTGTGAACCGTCCTTGGACCGTACGTCAATATGCAGGCTTTTCAACTGCAGAGGAAAGTAATGCTTTCTATCGTCGGAATCTGGCCATGGGCCAAAAAGGCTTATCAGTTGCCTTTGATTTAGCGACACACCGTGGTTATGATTCGGACCATCCACGCGTAGTTGGGGATGTCGGAAAAGCTGGTGTTGCTATTGATTCTGTTCTTGATATGAAGACTTTATTTGATGGAATCCCATTGGATCAAATGTCTGTGTCGATGACGATGAATGGAGCCGTTTTACCAATACTTGCTTTTTTCATTGCCGCCGCTGAAGAACAAGGAGTAAGTCAGGACAAGCTTTCGGGAACGATTCAAAATGATATTCTAAAAGAATACATGGTTCGGAATACTTATATTTATCCACCAGAAATGTCGATGAAAATCATTGCGGATATCTTTGAGTATACTTCCAAATATATGCCCAAGTTTAATAGTATCAGTATTTCTGGCTATCATATGCAGGAAGCTGGTGCACCAGCAGACCTTGAACTTGCTTACACACTCGCTGATGGGCTGGAGTATGTTAGGACGGGATTAAAGGCCGGAATTGAAATCGATAAATTTGCACCAAGATTGTCTTTCTTTTGGGCAGTGGGAATGAATTATTTTATGGAAGTCGCCAAAATGCGGGCAGCTCGTTTGATTTGGGCTAAAATGATGAAGTCATTTGAACCAGGTAATGAAAAGTCGATGGCACTTAGAACCCATTCGCAAACATCTGGATGGAGTTTGACAGAACAGGACC
>JAQSXG010000365.1 GCA_029256785.1 Neobacillus sp. | reverse complement strand
GTTTCATCTAGTCTACCAGCATCAAAGTCGTAACCCATTTTAGCTAGAATTTCTTTACTGAATGCACTTTGCTCTTCTTTCTTAAAACTTTCAAATAAGAATTCTGTTTTAGGTTTATTGGCTGCCTCTTTAATCTGTTTAACCAACGGAACAATTTTATTCCTAAGTTCACCAAACACCTCGTCAAGAATAGCAACTGTAATCCCAGGTTCGTACATGTCTAATAAGACATCATACATCTGCCCCTTCTCATTGCCCCAGTAATTGACAAAGCGTTTAGTCATTTCAACTAACTTCTCTAAGTATGGTCGAAAAAGCTCAAAATCTGATTTTTCCTTTGCTTCTTCCCAGACTGTCTCAGCCTTTGATTGCAGGATGACATATTCTTTGTATTCTTCAGCTGGGACTTTTTTATTACGTTCATATTCTTTCTTACATTCTTCTAGAATTTTTTTTGTCGTTTCGGATAGCTCTTCTTTTCCTAAGTTAGCTATGTATGCTGCCATTTCTTCAGAAGTCGACATTTTAAAAACTTCAGAGGAAAGAACTCCTATTACTTCTGACCGTTGTTCGGCTCCTTTTTTCGGAGCACCAGTCCGTAAATCCCAATAAATCACACTAAGTGCTTCATTATACGCCGATATTTTTTTCACATAATCGATAAATGCCTCTTCCATTTTCCCTACATTTAATACCATCTTTCATTCCCCCTTCTCACCAATTTTACCATATTTTTCTGTAAATTAAATTCTTGGTGCTAACGGATAAAAAAAACAACAGAAATTAAATTCCTGTTGTAAAATATATAGTATAGGGAAAGAGAGTTGTTCCTGAGAAATAAATTCAATTGACTAAGTTAATTGAATGAGAGGTTATTTGACCCACAGGGTCGTTAGTAATTATTTTTTACCGATTGATACCTTCCAAGTTTCAGGACCTTCTTCAAGATATTCCCAAGAGAATTGCTCTGGTCTTTCCATCTGAAATTGGTATGAAAGTGGTCTAGGATCATGATCGTTGACAATCTGCATAAATTCACCAGATTTTAATTCGTCAAATGCTCTAAAAATTGTTATATGCTTTTCACGTGGTGCGTAATCCGGAACATTGATGATTGTTGCGAAAGTTTGCATCATTTTCACTCCTTTTAATTTGTTAACTTCTAGTTAATTATAAAAAACAAATTGTTTTTATATAGTGCGGCCCATCACACTAAGCGAATAATTTTATTCATAGTGAATAAATTCATAGGAGGTTATTTTATGAATGAACTTATTGGAAGTTGCATCTCTTGTTCAAAGGAAGTTTTTTGCTTAGATGGATTCTTTAACGGTGTGCATACGGATCAAAATGAACTTTATTGTTTTGAGTGCTATAAAGGAAGTATGAAGGATGAAGATCCGCAAAGTTAATCTTTGCGGGTTTTTTAATTATTTAAAGTGAAAGACTTCATCCATTTTCCGTGAAATAATTCACTACTTTTTAGCTTGTTACCCCATTTCATTGATGTAGGTCAAATAAAGTTAAGCTTAATTTTGATAAACTTAACCCATCAACAATAACTTTAGAAGGTGATAAGAATGAATCAATCTGAAATAGAAAAGAGTCTTTCTGAGGTTCACTTATTTAAGGACCTGTCTCCAGAGGAGCTTGCCCCGTTTATTGAGGTCGCGCAAACTCGCTTCTATAAACGTAAAATGTATGTTTTTATGGAGGACGATCCACTAGACCGAATATTCTTTATTGATACTGGAAAAATCAAGATAAATAAAAGTGATTTAACTGGTAGGGAACAGATTCTTTATGTCTTGGAACCCGGAGATATGTTTCCACACGCAGGCTTTTTTAAACATGGTAGATATCCTTCGCATGCAGAAGTAATGGAAGATGCAAATCTAATTGTTATACCAATTGATAAATTTGAAGAGATTCTCATTACCCATCCAGATCTCTGTATTAAGCTTTTCAAAGTACTTGGAGAAAGAATTATAGATTTACAGAAACGACTAGAAGCCAAAACCTTGCATAATACCTACGAACAAATAGTTTTACTTTTAATCAGACTTTGCAAATCGAACGGGATGAAAATTGGCAACCAATACCAGTTAACCACTCAATTTACAAATCAAGAGCTTGCTAATATGGTAGGTACTTCTAGAGAGACTGTTAGCAGAACCATAACCTATTTAAAGAAGAAAAATTATATTATCCACAATGACCAAAGTCATTTTTTAATCAATCGCTTAGCACTAAAAGGAGAAGTGAGTCTATAAATTAAATTTCTTAAATAAAGGAAAATATAAAAGTAGTCGGAGATAGTGAAAAATAGTTTAACTATGATTGAGGTCACATAAAAGGTGTGAAATCACTGGTACAATACTCTTATATAAAAGCTTATTACTATTATTAAAGGAGTTGTATTTATAATGGAACAAAGAATTATTGAATTAGATGTACGCGAGGATTTAAAGAATAAAATTGAACCATTCCAAAAGATAATGAATGCGATTAGAGAAGTAAAGGACAATGATATTTTTATCCTTCATGCTCCTTTTAAACCTGAACCCCTATTCGCAGTATTAAAAGCAAAAGGCTTTACACATGAAGCAGAAGAGCTTGAAAAGGACCATTGGAAAATAACTTTTACAAAGAATGCCTAATTTAAATAGGAAGAAAGGTGTTTGTGTATGATTTTAGATAATCGCGGGTTAGAACCACCACAACCAATGATGCGTACACTTGCAGCATTAGAAAACCTTGGTGATGGTGAGGTACTAACCATTATCAACGATCGACGTCCGATGTTCCTATACGAGCAGCTTGAAGAACTAGGATATCAGCAACGAACTGAACCACAAGATGACGGTAGCTTCAAGATTGAAATCTTCAAGTAAGAAGGTGTAACATTATGCTTCCACAGAACTCGGGAAGTGAAACAAATATTAAACTTCCATTTTTATTTATCTTCTTTAGCATTATCGCTCTAGTATTTTCACAGATTCTCTTATTAATCAACGGGCAAATGCTTGTAGATGGCAGCTTTAGAATTCCAGCTATTTGGTCATCTGCTCACCTATTAATTTTAGGATGGGCATTAATGGTGGCAATGGGTGCGATGTATCAATTAGTTCCTGTTGCCTTTTTAACGAAAATTTGGAGTGAAAAATTTGGATTTATTCAATTTTTCACAACAGCCATAGGAATTGCAACGTTTTCAGGAATGCTTTACCTGTCACCGCAAAACGCCTTAATTCCAGGTATCTTGATGCTACTTGGTATTCTAATGTTTGTTTTCCAAATGGTTATGACCTTAAAAAAGCAAGCTAAACCAAACATTCTTACTGCATTCGTTGGCAGTGCGTTAGTTGGTTTGTTTTTAACGATTTTCTTAGGGATTACACTGGTTTACTCACTTAAATCAGGTTTTGCTTCTGAATACTATCAATCTTTCTTTAAGAGCCATCTCTTAATGGGTGTTGCCGGTTGGTTTACTCTTTTAATTTTCGGCTTTTCCTATAAAATGGTCCCTATGTTTTCATTATCTCATGGCTTTCCCATGGTTCAGGCAAGATATGTGTATGGATTCTATGCTACGGGATTGCTAATCACGCTGTTTTCATTTTTTAATAACAATTCATTGTTATTAAAATTAGGATTCCTTTTCTTACTAATTGGGTTTTCTATTTTTAGTTGGCATATTAGCATCATTATAAAAAAGAGGTTAAAGAAAAAGCTTGATAAGCCCTTTACGTTTGCCCTTATTGCTATTGGCTTTGGAAACCTCATCCATCTTGTTGCCTTTATCACATTAGTAACTGGACATTTTTCGTTAATTATTGGGCCCCTCGTTTATCTTTATTTATTGCTTTGGATCATTTTAAGTATTAACGGCTATTTATTTAAAATTGTACCGTTTCTTTGGTGGACATATAAATATAGTAAGGAAATTGGTAAACAAGCTGTTCCTTCATTAAAAGATATGATGAATGAAAAAATTGTTGTTCCGTTATTTACAGGATTTGTTCTTTCTGTTTTGATGGTATTTCTATCACTACTATTTAAAACTGTCTTATTGTTTAATATTGGGCAGTTTGTACTTTCAATCGTATTTATTGTTATTTCATTAAACATTGTAAGTGTACTAAAAAAATAATGAGGTGAATTTGGATGGAAATTAAAGAGAAAGTCCTTACAAACTTAAAAACTGTATTAGATCCTGAATTAAATATAAATGTTGTAGACCTTGGATTAATTTATGATGTAACTATCACTGATGAGGTGGATGTCAAAATTACCATGACGTTAACTACACCGGGATGTCCACTTCATGATAGTATCACCAGCGGAGTACGTTATTGCATTGAAGGTATGGAAGAAACTAGAAATGTTGAGGTTCATACTGTTTGGGAACCTGCATGGTCCCCTGAAAAAATGTCTCCTGAAGGTAAGAGGTTATTAGGAATGTAAACACAAAAAGGGTCAAACACCAATAATTGGTGTTTGACCCTTTTTTAGAATCATACGGTCTTATTCGGACTCGTTGGTAGAACGCCCTTTATTGTTTGCACTAACTCATCAGAGATATCATCTTGTAGCATAATATGAACGGTACCACGGTCATTTTCGCTTCGTATTAAGCGTCCCACACCCTGCCTTAGACGCAGAAGCATATACGGTAAATCAACCTCCAAATACGGGTCATTAACGCCTTCCCTTTTCGCCGTAAACACAGGGTCATTTGGCGGAAATGGCAAGGAATAAATGATAATATTCTCTAGCGATCTACCAGGAATATCTAATCCTTCCCATAAATGAATGGTACACAGAATTGCATGCTCCTCATTTTGAAATTTAGAAACAAGCGTGCTAATTTCTTCGTCACCTTCAAAATAGATTGGATACTCTACCGCGCCCTTTAGGTTATCTTTCAACCATTTCATTTCATTTTGGTTGTTTAGAAGGATCAATGCTCTACCTTCTGATTGACGAATGGTATTTATAAGATAGTCTAGCTTTTCATCACTATTAGCATGAGGGAATGTTGGTAAATAAATCTCCATCTTTTCTTCATAATCAAAAGGTGATTCAACAGAAAAAGACAAAAACTCCTTCACTCCAAGGCCATTAGCGATATAGTCAAAGTTCTTTTGGTTTGATAGGGTTGCAGATGAAAAGATAAATGG
>JAQSXG010000364.1 GCA_029256785.1 Neobacillus sp. | reverse complement strand
TGCGGGAAGAGCAAGTCACGGGAGACCCCGCAGGAGCGAAGCGACGAGGAGGCTCCCGGACTGCCCGCGGAAAGCGAAGTGCCTGGAGCTCCAATCAACGGGCAAAACAAGGAAAAGATTTAGGGGGAAAAACCATGTCCAAATTATGGGGCGGACGATTTACAAAAGAAACCAATAAACTAGTAGAAACATTTACTGCATCAATATCCTTTGACCAAAAACTAGCCAATGAGGATATTGCCGGCAGTCTTGCCCATGTTCAAATGCTAGGCGAATGTGGAATCATTCCAATTGAAGATGCCGAAGTAATCAAAAATGGATTACTTGAAATAAAAAATATGATTGGTAATAACGAAGCAGACTTTTTAGTAGAAGACGAAGACATCCACATGAATATTGAAAAACTCTTGATCGAAAAAATTGGCCCTGTAGGAGGTAAACTTCATACAGGTCGAAGCCGTAATGATCAAGTGGCAACGGACATGCATTTATACCTAAGAACAAAAACCACCGAAATAATTAAGCTGATAGAAAATGTGCAACAAGCCTTAATTGATCAGGCGAAAGAAAATCTTCATACGCTGATTCCAGGATATACCCACCTGCAACGGGCACAGCCTGTTTCTTTCGCTCATCATTTAATGGCCTATTTTTGGATGTTTGAACGTGACAAAGAGAGATTAATTGATAGCTTAAAACGTGTAAACTGGTTGCCACTAGGTGCAGGTGCATTGGCGGGAACGACCTTTCCAATCGATCGTACAAGGGTAGCTGAGCTACTTGGTTTTGAAACAATTTATCCAAATAGCATGGATGCAGTTAGTGACAGAGACTTTATTTTAGAGTTTCTCTCGATTGGATCAATTATTATGACACATATCTCTAGGTTTTCAGAAGAACTCGTAATCTGGTCAAGCCAGGAGTTCCAATTTGTAGAGTTAGACGACTCATTTTGTACCGGGTCTAGCATCATGCCACAAAAGAAAAATCCGGATGTACCTGAATTGTTAAGAGGGAAAACGGGACGGACCTATGGTAACCTTATTGGATTACTCACGGTACTCAAAGGGCTTCCGCTAGCCTATAATAAGGATTTACAGGAGGATAAGGAAGGGATGTTTGATACGGTCGAAACACTTGAAGGCTCACTACTGTTATTAGCACCGATGATAGACACGATGACAGTAAATAAAGATGTAATGAGAAAAGCAATAAATAATGACTTTTCTAATGCAACAGATATTGCTGACTATTTAGTGAGAAAGGGACTCCCATTTCGGGAAGCACATGAAGTTATTGGGAAGATTGTTCTATATGCCATTGGGCAGCAAAAATATTTGCTTGATTTGAGCTTTGAAGAGTACAAAGAATTCAGTCCGTTATTTGAGGATGATATTTATAAGGTTTTATCCCCAGAACACGTGGTTGCGGTAAGAAATAGCTTTGGTGGGACATCACCAGAGCAAGTAAAAGTGCAAATACAACTGGCTGAAGCAACACTAAAAAGTTAGAGTTTATTGACTAGTCAGTTATGCGTTATGCTGAGTATTATCCACACCTAAAGTCCTATAATACCAAGTGCTCCACAGATTTATGCACAATATCCACAATTTGTACCTGAGTTATTCACACTCCGTTATTAACAGCAAAATGCTGTTAAATCATAATGAGAAGCAGGAAATCCTGCTTCTTCTTTATTGTAAGAGCTTTTTAGGCAAAAGGAGCTTGCCGTTATTTTCTATTTTTGTTTGTTACGCGCTGATTAGCTGCATTAGCTCGTGCTCTTGCTTCAAGATCCGCTTGATCAGCTAATTCTGCTGAATATTCCTCATCGATACCATCTGTTTTCATATTCTTCGGCACTTGTGGAAGAGAACTTTTATTTTTACCCCGTGATTTATGTCCTTGTGCACGTCCCATTACAAAAACCCCTCTCAAAGTTTTTTGCCAAGAGGAACTAAAGTAGTTCCCATTACTAGCATTTACAATTAAGAAGGGTTCATGAATGGAAATATTTAATGTGAATTGTGAAAATTAAAGCTTCGTTTTACTGTCAGTATAGCCACCTGCGCGATCAGCCATTTTAAACTCACGCTGATATAAAACCTCTTGTGTACTTGATAAATTGTATTTCCCTTTACCTAAATCCTTTTTCTTCTTTCCTCCCATATTGCTCAATCCTTTCACCATTTTTTTGTTAACATGAAACAGCTTATAGTAAAAATAAAGCACAATATGTACTCGTTTCCATTTTTACCTAATAGGAGGGGAATGATACTTTTTTGGAGAATAATTTTTGGATAAAACTTAAATTCACGTAACGTCATCCCTTAAAGAATGTGATAAAGTATGGATGAGGTGAATGCTGTGGCCATTATTACTAAAATCACCACACAGAAAAAAAATCAGGATCGATTTAATATTTTTATGGATTATGGTAAAGGTGAAGAATATGCTTTTAGTGTCGATACGGAAGTCCTAATAAAATTTCAACTTAAAAAGGGTATGGAGCTCGATGACCTTTCGTTTCTAGAGGTTCAATATCAAGATGATATTCGTAAAGCATACAACCTGGCGATTCATTATTTAGCGAGAAGAATGAGGTCTGAAAAAGAAATAAGGGACTATCTCGCGCAAAAAGAAAAGGAAGAACCTGTTATTAATGAAGTCATTCATAAATTATTATCGTATAAATACATTAATGACGAGGAATATGCACTTGCCTATGTGAGGACACAAATAAATACCTCGGATAAGGGTCCAGATGTTATTCGGATGGAACTAAAGGAACGGGGAATAAGTGAAACAACTAGTCTGTTAGCATTAGCTCAATTCCCTCAGGAATTACAGGTTGAAAAAGCAATCAAAATCTACGAAAAGGCCAATCAAAAGTATGCAAAGGATTCCCAGCGAATCATTCATCAAAAGGCAGAAAACCTACTTCTCAGAAAAGGATATCCCTTCGACATTATTAATATTGCTGCTCAAGTAGCGAAAATTGACAAGGACAACGATGAAGAAATGGAAGCCATTAAATATCAGGGGGAAAAAGCTCATCGTAAATTCAGTAATTATACAGGGTATGAGTATGAACAAAAAATGAAGCAAACGCTATTTCGAAAAGGCTTTTCAATGGATTTAATCGAAAAATATATTGAAATAGTAAAAAATCATGACGAGTAAGTCATGATTTTTTACTTTCAATAATAATTGTTTCTTGTTCCATTTGCTCGAAGATTATTTCGGCAACCTCTTTAGGTGAACGGAAACGAGAGGTATCTGTTATATGAGTGCTACCCCGCCAAAACGGCGTATCCATACCACCCATATAAACGGCGTTAATTTTCAGCTTGCTACCTTCATATTCCTTTTGCAGACTCTCAGTAAATCCTCTTACAGCAAATTTACTTGCTACATAGACAGCTTCATTCACCTTTCCGCGCAGACCTGCTGTGGAAATGATGTTCATGATTCTCCCCTCACCCTGCCTCTGCAATAGCGGTAACACGGCTTGAGTCATAAGGATTGTGCCCAACACATTTGTATCAAGCATTTCACTGATTTGCTGTTGGCTGAGTTCTACAAATGGTCCAAAGTGACCAAGACCTGCATTGTTTACCAAGCCATAAAAATTGTAAGACTTGGAAAGCTCTTCACATTTACTAGCAACATCTGCGGCATTGCGAATATCTAAAACGACACTATCAGCTGAACCGCCAAGCTGTTCGATTTCATTTTTTGTAGAAGTTAATCTCTCTGAAGACCTTCCGATTAATAACAGATGATAGCCCTGCTTTGAAAATCGAATGGCAAGTTCCTGACCAAGACCAGAACCCGCACCAGTTACGATGATTGTTTTCATAGTACACCTTCCTGTATAACAAAGTTCATTCTTTATTTATGTTCCAAAGATAACTATACTAAAATATAGAGACATATGAAATAGGAGTGGATAATATGCATCAAGACAAGCGTTATAGTTCAATGACAGAGCATGAACTACGGCAGGAAATTAACAAACTCCAAGAAATGGCTAGAAAAGCGGAGCAAATGGGAAGAGTAAGCGAATACGCTGTGCTTGAGAGAAAAGCTGTCATGGCGAAAGCTTACTTAATTAGTCCAGATTCTTTTTCGCCAGGGGAAATTTATGAACTGGAAGGTGATCCAGGACAATATTTCAAAATAGATTATCTCAACGGAGTTTTCGCTTGGGGGTATCGTCTACAGGGTGACGGTAAAGAAGAGGCATTACCAATCTCAATGTTAAAGTGGTTAAAATAGAGACAAACCAGAGACAGTGCTCTGGCTTGTCATTCGTGGCTTATAATTCTGTGTTAAAATCACGCTGACCAGATGCTCTCATACGCTCTTGCGGATGTGTATTAATGGTGCCATCTGCTCTTCTTGAAGCATACTCAGCCTTAGCTCTTGGTTCTCCCTCTAGCTTATTGTTGTTTTGGTTTGGGAAATTTTTAGCTTTATTTCTCATAATTACCTCCATCAAACAAAATTGAGAACCCGTGAGAAGCAGAGCTGTTGTCTAGCCAATGCTAACCACGTGTTATTAGTATTCGATATTTTGAATAAGATATGTTATTAGAAAATGGAAAAGCAGGTGATATCATGAAAGAATACCAAGAAAGACTAACGGAACTTTTATTAGAAAAGAATGATCAAATTTCAAGTAGTATGGCTCGTACATGGGTGGAGCTTCTATGGGATGATTTTGAGACGACACGCGCGAAATCTGGCCGAGAGTACAAGGGTGCGGAAATGACAGAAGGAATTGTTCGGCATTGGATTGAACAGTATGGCGCAAAGCTCCACGAGTTTGCAGCCACCAATCCGAAATATAAGAAGTTCCTAGAAAATAACAAGGATACGTTAAATTAAGCGGAAAAGCGATGACTACTATATGAGTCATCGTTTTTTTAGATAGGGAGATACAAAATTTGTAACTGCGGTAAAATGGCAGGGTCCCATTTGCCGGAAAACCTAAAAAAAGAGCTCTACGGTAAAATGGCAGGGTCCCATTTGCCCGAAAACCTAAAAAAAGAACTCTGCGGTAAAATGACAGGGTCCCATTTGCCGGAAAACCTAAAAAAAAAACTCTACGGTAAAATGGCAGGGTCCCATTTGCCGGAAAACCTAAAAAAAGAGCTCTACGGTAAAATGGCAGGGTCCCATTTGCCCGAAAA
>JAQSXG010000363.1 GCA_029256785.1 Neobacillus sp. | reverse complement strand
CCTGATGGAACGTGTATCCGCGATTACGTACATGTTGAAGATCTGATTGATGCCCATCGTCTAGCATTGAAATATTTAAGGGATGGCGGCAAGAGTAATATCTTCAACTTAGGAAGCAGCCAAGGTTTTTCCGTAAAGGAAATGATTGATACTGCCCGAACCGTAACAGGTAAAGAAATTCCTGCTAAAATAGGACAGCGTAGAGCCGGTGACCCGAGTATATTAATTGCTAGCTCCGAAAAGGCAAAGCAAATACTAGGCTGGAACCCGACACGAACTTCCGTAACAAAAATTATTGAGGATGCCTGGAATTGGCATGTCACTCATCCAAACGGCTATGCGAAGGAAGTGTAAATATGATTTACGAAAATCTAGCTGGACTTACTCAAAAAGCAATAGAGACGGATTTAATTTCAGCGGCTGACCAGATTTATGCACGTAATCAAGCCCTTCATTTATTAGGTCTAGAAGCATTCCCGGACTCTCCTATAGAGCCTATCAATGATACTATTCCTAACCTATTGGAAAATATAATTGCGATTGCTATTGAACGGGGAGTAATAGCAGATGTCTTTGATGAAAAGGAAATACTAGCGGCGAATATAATGAATTGCTTTGTAGCAAGACCATCGGTTATTAATGCTACTTTCAACGAAAAGTATAAGATTTCACCGACTGAGGCAACTGATTATTTTTATAAACTTAGTGTAAACAGCAATTATATTCAGATGAATCGAATCAAGAAAAACATCTCTTATAAAGTCGATACACCTTACGGCGAAATGGATATTACCATCAATTTATCCAAGCCGGAAAAAGATCCCGAGCAAATTAAGCGGGAACGCGAGATGAAACAAACGTATAACTACCCTAAGTGTCTTTTATGTAAGGAAAATGAAGGGTATACCGGCAGAACTGGCTATCCGGCACGTGCAAATCACAGGATTATCAATATTCCTTTAATGAATGAAAATTGGTATTTGCAATATTCACCCTATGTTTACTATAACGAGCATAGTATTTTGTTCTCAGAAGAACATCGGGATATGAAAATAGATAGGAATGCATTTGAGAGATTACTTACTTTTACTAATAAATTCCCACATTATTTTATCGGATCAAATGCTGATTTACCCATTGTCGGCGGTTCCATTCTAACCCATGATCACTACCAAGCTGGGCGTTATGAGTTTGCTATGACTCAGGCAACCGATTCCTTTTCATTTCAATTGGAAGCCTTTCCTGAGATTAAAGCATCTGTGGTTAAATGGCCAATGTCTGTTATCCGCTTAAAAGGAAGTAAATTAGATAGTCTTGTTTCAGCTGCTGATCATATCCTGCAAACATGGCGTGGTTACACAGATGAGTCAGCAAATGTAATGGCCTTTACTGGTGATACCCCGCATAACACAATTACGCCAATCGCAAGAAATCGCGAGGGAATCTTTGAAATAGACCTTGTACTCCGGAACAACCGGACTACCGATGAACATCCTCTTGGAATATTTCATCCCCATGCAGATGTCCATCATATAAAAAAGGAAAATATTGGTCTAATTGAAGTAATGGGACTTGCTGTTCTACCTCCTAGGCTAAAGGATGAACTTAATGAAATGAGTGAGTTTCTACAAGGTAACACTACTCAAGTAGCCGACTACCATCAGGAATGGGCAAACCAACTAAAAGCAAAATATGGAACCCTTTCAGATTTCCAACAAGCAGAGACCATTCTACAAAAAGAACTTGGAGATAAATTCGTTAGAGTACTAGAAGATGCAGGCGTACTAAAAGAACGGCAAGCATTTGAACGATTCATCAACACATTAAATAATAAATAATTTAGGCGGATGTAATTATGAACATAGAAACAAAAGATATCCTAGGGATGTGGAAGGAATACACGTTAACAAATAACTCCGGAATGTCTGTAAGTGTACTAAATTACGGTGGAATCATTACAAAAATTATCGTCCCTGATCGAAATGGGATCCTCGAAAATGTTGTTCTTGGGTACAGGGATTACCAGGAATATAATCAAAATCCTAATTACTTCGGTGCACTAATTGGACGCGTTGCAGGTAGGATCCAAGGTGCTTCTTTTGAACTTGGCAATAGAACATATAACTTAGCTACAAATAACGGAAATAACCATTTGCACGGTGGCCCTGAAGGTTTTCATCAAGTTATTTGGGAAGTTGTCCCTTTTCAAAAAGAAAAATCCGTTGGTTTAACCCTTACGCACAAGAGTATGGATGGTGAGGGTGGGTACCCTGGAAATGTAGATGTAACCGTAACCTACACACTTACGAACGAAAATCGACTTGTCCTTGATTATTTCGCGAGCAGTGATCAGACAACACCAATTACGTTAACAAACCATTCTTACTTTAATTTAAGTGGTAGTTTAAAAAATACTGTACATGATCATCTGTTAGTGATTGATAGCAGTAAGTTCATTGAACTAAGTAACGAACTTATCCCTACCGGTAAAATAATACCCGTAGAGGGAACCCCTTTTGACTTCCGTGATGGCCGTTTACTTAGAGATGGATTTAACGATAACACGGAACAAAATAAAATAGCTGATAGCGGCTATGATCATTATTTTATATTAGATAATACATCAGATAATCAAGTAAGTGTCCAAGAACCTGATAGCGGCCGTGTTATGTCCGTAAAAACGACTCAACAAGGAATGGTTATGTACACATCAAACGGCTTGGCGGAAGGATTAAATTTATCAGAGGGTATATCAAGAAAACACCTTGGTGTTTGTTTCGAAACCCAAGCCTCCCCTGCTTCCTTACACCACGAGGGTTTTCCTAGTGTGATCTTACAAGCAGGTGAAAAATACTGCCAACAGACTGTATTTACGTTTAGTGCAATGCAATAAAAAATAGGCTGAACCTTATATAAAAGGTTCAGCCTATTTTTGAAACAGGGTCAAACAACTCTACAAGTAATAATGAAACCGCCCCTAATAATGTTGCCTCATCCCCAAGCTCCGTAACACTCACTCTGGTCTTGCTTGCCTCCATTGTCAATGCTCTTCGCTTTATAGTTTCCATGATCGCAGGCATAATCAGCTTCTCACTCTTCATTACCCCACCACCTAACACAATTTCACTTGGATTAATAAGGTGGATTAAATTTGTTAAGCCAATTCCAATAATCTTACCTGTTTCATGCAGAAGGTCAATATAGGCTTGATTACCCCTTTGAGCTAATTCAAAAACCTCTTTACCTGTTACTCCACTTTCACTATCCTTTATCTGTTTTGCAGCACGTTCAGCTATGGCTGATCCGCTTACAAAGGTTTGCAAACAACCTAGATTTCCGCACTCACATAAATCACCATTTAAATCAATACTCATATGGCCAAATTCTCCGGCAATCCCCTGTGCCCCATGATATAATCTTCCATCAATAACAATACCCGCACCTACTCCATGTCCGATGTTAACAGCAACCATACTATCCACATCCCCATGTCCTCCAAACCAAGATTCACCCAAGGCCATGGCCCGTGCATCATTTTCAACATTTACGGTTAAATTGAATTCTTCTTCTAATACTTCTTTGATTGGGATATTTCTTAAGTTTAAAAGAGGGGCTATCAGTGACGTACCTGATATGATATCTACCACCCCATGCATGGCAATTCCAATCCCGATAATTTTATCTTGATTGATTTGTGATAAATCCAGAATGGTATATATATTTTCTTTTAATATAGAAAGAAATTGTTCATTCGTTATCGGTTTTTCCAATAAATTAGAGGTACGATAAAGAATTTTACCGGTAAGATCTGTCAGCACACCTTCTACAGTTTCTGGCCCTGCATCAACACCAATAACATAAAATGCATCGGTGTTGATATGTAACATGGTTGGTTTTCGACCGCCACTTGAGTGCCCAAGGGTACTTTCCCTAACTAACTCCTGCTCCATAAGCTCTTTTACAATACTGCTAACGGTAGGCGGTGTTAACCTTGTTTCTTTCGCAATTTGCGCTCTAGAAATGGGCTCCGACGTGCGTATCTTATTTAAAATAATTGATTTATTTACGGATTTCATTAATTGAAAGGTACCGCGCTGCATAGGAAAATCCTCCATCTGAACTGTTTCATGGAGATAATTATAGCATAGTTAAGAAATTTAATTAATGAATGGATTAAGGAATAGGAAGTGATTCCTAGTTATTATTGATACTTTTCCATTGTTATTATTTACTGAAAAGTCATACTATTTTAATGAAATGTTGTACTATTGAGATATCTTACAAAAAGGGAGCGTACTAATATGAGAAAAAGAAAGCTAACCTTTCTAATTATAGGTGGACTGGTCCTTGTATTTGCGATCGTAACTGTTTTCAATACTTTCGTTCTAAAATCTAAACAGCCTACACCTATTCCAACAGATATAGTTATTAACGAGGAACATGCAGTTGAAAACTTATCGAAAGCTATTACATACAAAACTGTTTCCTACCAGGATCGCACGAAGTTTGATTTTAAGGAATTTGACAGGTTTATTGAATTCTTGGAAGAGAGCTATCCATCCGTTCATGAGCATTTAGAATTGGAGAAGATAAATGGTTATGCCCTCATTTATAAATGGACGGGGAGTGATTCTACTAAGAATCCAATTGGCTTAACAAGTCATTATGATGTTGTACCTGTTTTGGATGGCACCGAAGCAAACTGGGAACATGAACCTTTTAGTGGTGCAGTGGTAGACGGAAAAATATGGGGTCGCGGTACACTAGATGACAAAATTGGCGTTATTGGCATTTTACAAGCCGTTGACCATTTATTAGCCGAAGATTTTAAACCGACTAGGGATATGTACTTCATGTTTGGCTTTGATGAGGAAATTGGCGGTGATGAAGGTGCAAACGCAATTGTTAACACCCTAAAAGAAAGGGGTATTACCTTTGAGTTCGTTTTAGATGAAGGTGGCGCGATTGTCGAGAATATGGTTCCTGGTGTCGATCAGCCTGTTGGTGTTGTTGGCGTATCTGAGAAGGGTTCAGCAACGGCGGAGTTAACCATTGAAGGTAGCGGTGGACACTCCTCTCAACCGAAAGACCGAACAAATATCGGGAGAATTGCCAGTGCCATTGCGAAATTAGAAGATACTCAGTTTAAAGCGGAACTTAGGGGACCAGGGAAAGACCTATTTGAATTTGTTGCTCCTGAAATGAGCTT
>JAQSXG010000362.1 GCA_029256785.1 Neobacillus sp. | reverse complement strand
CAATCGATAATAATATAATCAAACTGATCCTTGACCTCTCCTAGTGCACGCTTTAGGCGGACCTCTCTTGAAATAGTTGGTACTAGTTCAATTTCTGCTCCTGCTAGCTGAATGGTAGCAGGTATAACATATAAATTTTCAACCGCAGTCGGTTTAATCACTACTTTTGCTTCTATATCATCTACCAAAACATCATAGATGCACTGGTCTACATCAGCCTTTTCTACACCAAGCCCGCTCGTTGCATTTCCTTGGGGATCTATGTCTACTAATAGCACTTTTTTCCCTATGTATGCTAAGCAGGCACCCAGGTTGACAGAGGTCGTTGTTTTTCCGACTCCGCCCTTTTGATTCGCGATCGCAATGGTTTTGCCCACGATGTCACCTACCCTAATTATTTGGTTAGCGTAAGCTGCCTAAGAAAAAATGAATCACTTTTTCCATAGGTAAGGCACTCTCCCGCTTTTTATTTCAAATCTATTATCTAAAATTCTAGCAGAATGAACAATTAAACAAGCTAATTTTTCTATTATTCCAAGTAAAGAAAAATTCCATGCTATCTATTTTATCATGAAAAGGAACGATTGTTATTTTTTTTATAAAAATTACACAGAATACACATGGATATTTTTTCCATTTATATAGACCATGGATAAAAAATAAGAACCAAACAGTTGAGTTCGTTTGGTTCTTTCTATGATTTATTTACTTTTTCTTTGGTATCTTAATGGTAAATTGGTAAAACTCCTCAAATTCCTCTTCCTCAGCATTAAGGGTGATCCCGCTATCAGAAACCATTGAAAGGGATTGCCTAATGGTATTAACAGCTATTCTCATATCTTTACTGAAGGCTTTCCTTTTGGGCTTCGGTTTCTTATTTTTTTGCTCTAGTAAGCGCACGACTCTTTCTTCCGTCTGCTTTACATTTAAATTCCTTGCAATGATCTCTTCTAGTAGCATCACTTGTTTCTCAGGATCCTTTAAAGGAATAAGAGCACGCGCATGGCGTTCAGTAATTACCTTATTTAACAATGACTCTTGAATTTGCTGCGGCAACTTTAGCAGTCTAAGTTTATTAGCGACGGTAGATTGCCCTTTGCCCAGACGCTGTGCAAGGGCCTCTTGTGTTAAATTATGAAGTTCCAGTAACTTTCCATAAGCAATTGCTTCCTCTATCGGCGATAGCTCTTCACGCTGAAGATTCTCTATTAAGGCAACAGAAGCTGTCTCCGTATCTGAGTAGTTTTTAATTATCGCTGGTGCCTCGTCCCAACCTAATTTTTTCATTGCACGCCAGCGACGCTCTCCGGCAATAATTTCATAGTTTCCTTCAAACTGTCTTACAACGATTGGCTGAATGATTCCATGTGTATGAATGGTTCTAGATAATTCTTCTATTTTTGCATCGTCAAATACGGTTCGAGGCTGAAAACGGTTTGGAACAATACTTTCAATCGGTATTCTTTTAATTTCATCTGATTTCTCTATTTCCGTTTCCATTTCTAGCACTTCATCAAGTTCAACCTTTTGATCTCCTTTTTCGCCGAGGCCAAAAAAGCGTGAAAACGAATTCTTCATCCCCAACACCACCTTTACGAAACTCCCTATTACTTATTCGATATCTGAATTATATCTTCCTGCTTAACCATAAATAATAAACACATTTTCTCTTCTATGATCATCTCATAATTTAGAATTCCGACTGAATTTGATCTATTCTATTGGTAATTTCCCCGGAGTACCCGGTTTACGCGGGTATTTCTTTGGTGTTTGCTTTTCCTTCTTAATCACTAAAATATTACGTTCGCTGTCTTCCATCGGTAAAGTAAATGTATATTTCTTCTCTAGTTTTCCTCCAAGCGTTGTTATCGCCTTATTACCGACAGCCAATTCTTCATTTGCACTTGCTGCCTTCATTGCAATAAAATGTCCACCTACTTTTACGAGCGGTAAGCATAGCTCACTTAAGACAGACATCCTGGCAACAGCTCTAGCCGTAACAATATCATAGGCTTCTCGATGTTTAGGGTTTACCCCAAATGTCTCCGCACGATCATGAATAAAATTGACACTTTCCAAATTTAAAACATTTGCAAGATGATTTAAAAAAGATATTCGCTTGTTCAATGAGTCAACAATCGTAACTTTCAATTGCGGGAAAACAATTTTTAACGGAATACTAGGAAATCCCGCACCAGCCCCGACATCACAAAGACTTACTGGCTTTGTAAAATCAAAATAAAAAGCAGCGGAAATAGAATCATAAAAGTGTTTTAAATAAACGTCAGCCTTATCAGTTATTGCTGTTAAGTTCATTTTTTCATTCCACTCAACCAAGGTTTGAAAATATACTTCAAATTGTTCCAGCTGTTCATTGGAAAGAGTGATTCCTTTTTCAAACAGCTGTCCTTTGAATTGTTCAATGTTCATCGGCAAAACTTCCTCACTTTAGCAAAGGCTCTTTTCTCAAACATTGTTGCAATTTAGATTAGAATAATGGGATTTTAAGCTATTTTCACCTATATAAAGCTAATTACTTTAGAGAAAAGAGCTTGCAAACTTTATTCGAAGTGCCAAATAGCTAGTTAAACGTAAAAACCGGCTTTTGGGGTTTTTACAACAATCTTTACGAAACGAGCCTTAGCAAACTTATTCGGCTGATACTCTAGCTATCTTCCCCTGCTCCAGATACACAAGAAGAATGGAAACATCCGCTGGATTAACACCGGAAACACGGGAGGCTTGGGCAATCGATAGTGGTTTAATTTGCTTCAGGCGCTGCCTAGCCTCTGTAGCCAAACCTGAAACCTTGTCATAATCGATATTATCAGGGATTTTTTTATTCTCCATTTTCTTTAATCGATCTACCTGCTGCAATGACTTTTCAATATACCCTTCATATTTAACCTGAATTTCAACCTGTTCTTTGACGTCTGGATCTAATTCCACATCACTAGGGAAGATACGTTCTAGTAATTCATAGTTCATTTCTGTTCTTTTTAATAAATCAGCTGCACGAATACCATCTTTTAATTCACTCCCGCCGATGCTTTGAATCAGCTCTTGCACTTCTTTAACAGGCTTGATAAAGGTGGATTGAAGTCTGGCTTTTTCCGTTTCTACAGCTTCTTTCTTTTTCAAAAATTTCTCATATCGCTCTTCTTTAATTAAGCCAATTTGATGTCCTAGTTCAGTTAAGCGCAAATCCGCATTATCATGTCGCAAAAGGAGGCGATATTCTGCTCTTGATGTTAGAAGTCGGTAAGGTTCACTCGTACCTTTTGTGATTAAATCATCAATTAGTACGCCAATATAGGCATCCGAACGACTTAAGATTAACGGCTCTTTATTAAGCGCATTTAATCCAGCATTAATACCTGCCATTAGACCTTGTCCAGCCGCTTCTTCATATCCAGAGGTCCCATTAATTTGGCCAGCAGTATATAAATTTTTAACTATTTTAGTCTCAAGGGTTGGCCACAATTGTGTTGGTACGATTGCATCATATTCAATGGCATAGCCTGAACGCATCATTTTTGCGTTTTCTAACCCTTCAACTGAATTAATGATTTGCTGTTGTACATCTTCTGGTAAACTCGTTGATAATCCTTGTACGTAAACCTCTTGGGTATGCCTACCTTCAGGTTCGAGGAAAATTTGATGACGCGGTTTGTCATTAAATCGGACCACTTTATCCTCAATAGACGGACAATAACGTGGGCCTGTCCCCTTTATCATTCCAGAATACATAGGGGAACGATGTAGATTCGCATCAATCAATTGATGTGTCCGTTCATTTGTATAAGTTAACCAGCACGGAAGCTGATCAGTAATATATTGGGTTGTTTCATAAGAGAAAGCTCGCGGCTCATCATCACCAGGCTGAATTTCCGTTTTGCTGTAGTCTATTGTATGACTATTAACCCTAGGTGGTGTCCCTGTCTTAAAGCGAACTAGCTCAAATCCAAGTGCTTCAAGATGTTCGGATAATTTAATTGATGGCATCTGATTGTTTGGACCACTTGAATATTTCAATTCTCCCAAAATAATTTCTCCACGGAGGAAGGTACCTGTTGTAATGACAACTGTTTTTGAACGATAGATCGCACCTGTTTTGGTAATAATCCCTGTACAAACTCCATCTTCAACAATTAATTCCTCGACCATTCCTTGGACGAGGGTTAAATTTTCTGTATTTTCAATTGTATTTTTCATTTCATGCTGATAGGCAAATTTATCTGCTTGTGCTCGAAGTGCTCTGACCGCAGGGCCCTTCCCAGTATTCAACATCCTCATTTGGATATATGTTTTATCGATATTTTTACCCATTTCACCGCCGAGTGCGTCAATCTCTCGCACAACGATCCCTTTTGCTGGGCCACCAACAGATGGATTACACGGCATAAAGGCAACCATATCAAGGTTAATGGTAATCATTAATGTTTTTGCGCCAATGCGGGCGGACGCGAGGCCTGCTTCACAGCCAGCATGACCTGCACCGATGACAATGACGTCAAAATTACCTGCTTCGTATTGCATCACTTACCTCCATTTCTTATAACCTTATATATATATTAGTTGCTCCTATTTTCCTAGACAAAATTGTGAAAATAGCTGGTCGATTAGACTTTCATGGACACTCTCACCAATAATTTCACCAAGTAATTCCCATGCCCTTGTTAAATCGATTTGGACAATATCAATTGGTGTTCCGTTTTCGACATTTTCCAACGCTTCCTCAATTGAATTGAGGCTTTGCCCTAGCAGTGCAATATGACGGCTATTCGATACGTATGTCAAATCACCTGTTTCGATAGCACCTGAGAAGAATAAAGAAGCAATCGCTTCTTCAAGCTCTTCTACACCACGGTCTTCAAGGAGCGAGGTGGTGACTAATTTATGATTCGCAGCTAATCTTTTGACCTGTTCTAAATTAATTTGCTGTTTGAGGTCTGTCTTATTAACAATGACAATGACATCCATTCCTTTTACAACTTCGAATAGTTTTTCATCCTCTTGTGATAATTGATCTGCATAGTTCAAAACTAATAAAATTAAGTCAGCTTCATTTAGTACTTGCCGCGACCTTTCTACCCCAATCCGTTCCACAATATCTTCTGTTTCACGAATACCCGCAGTATCCAACAACCGGAGCGGTACTCCTCGAACATTGACATACTCCTCAATAACATCACGAGTTGTTCCCGGAATATCTG
>JAQSXG010000361.1 GCA_029256785.1 Neobacillus sp. | reverse complement strand
TGCGCGGGTCGATCTTGGCCGCGCTGATGACAAAGCTCCCGCTGCCACAAATCCCGATAGCACCAATCCGATCCCTGTCAACAAACGGCCGGGTGCCCAAGAAATCCACCGCAGCACTGAAATCCTCGGCATAGATATCAGGCGAAACAGCGTTGCGAGGCTTTCCTTCACTCTCTCCCCAGAAAGACAAATCTAAGGACAAAGTAACGAATCCCTGTTCAGCCATTTTCGTGGCATACAGATTCGCGCTTTGTTCTTTTACTGCGCCCATAGGATGCCCGACAATGATCGCGGGATTTTTGGTTTTTTGATTCAAACCTTTGGGAATAAAAAGATTCCCTGCAACATTCATGTTGTATTGATTTTTGAACGTAACCTTCTGCACGGTTACTTTGTCGCTCTTGTAAAAGTTGTCTGCTCCATTGGACATGTCTGCCGCAGATGCAACGCTAATGCCGGTCGTGGATAAAACCAAGCCCAGTGTCAACGCTGTGAGCATTTGGAAGCCACGAGTAATAATTGATTTTTTTTCATTTTGAACCCCTTTCAATGTTTGCTGATTGTATTTACGATTATCTGTTCACGTTCGCATATATTTTGCTGGTATGCCTTATTCCTCCCTCTAGGCAAGGATACAACTTTAAGTTAACTCCAAGTCAATAGGCTTTATTGAACTTTTTACCGTAAACTCTTGATAGGTAATGAGTGAAATTTATTCCTTGAAAGTCAGTCTATCACTCGGTGTTAACTCTAAGTCAAGTATTTTTATATATTTTTTTACTTTATAATGCTTCAGTGATGATCTAGAAGCTTCCAGCATAATAGCCTGCTACGTTTTTTGAGGGTTATGACGGCAGCAAAAGGTCGTGTGGTGTTCCCTAGCTACAGAACACCGAGAAGATCGGAGAATTATTTTATAGATAAAACAGCTAAAGTAAGAGTAACAAGTTAGACAGTATGCTTTTTAATTTACACCGTGTAACTTGTATTAAATATCGGAGAATTGTATTAAGATGGGTTAAAAAAATATTAGCTGCAAAAATAAAAACGCCTTCGGCAATTCATACAGATCATTGTAATGTGGATGCAAAGAAACAGGATCGAATCACTTGATCCTGTTTCTTTGCATCCACATTTTATGTAGTAGGGGGCTTGGCTTATCTAAGCTACATCACTTAGTGGATTGCTCGTCACGGAACTTTTCCAACCATTCAACGTTTTTTGCCATCGAGCATTCCAGTGAGGGTGAGAGATGGCATGGCAGTGGACGCAATGATAGTGAAGCATTGTAAAGAGCAAAAAGTTATAAATAAGCACTTGACTTGGAGTTAACTCCGAGTGCTAGACTGACTTCCGAGGACTTAAGAATTATCTTAACTGGAGTTTGGAGGTGCATTTTTGTGGATAAACGAAGTAATCTACTTATATTTATATTGACCCTAGGCGTTTTTGGCATTATTAATACTGAAATGGGAATTATTGGAGTATTGCCTTTAATTGCTGATCAATTTCATGTCAGTATATCCCAAGCAGGGCTTTTAGTGAGTCTCTTTGCCCTTGTTGTTGCAATATCTGGCCCGACCATGCCATTAGTGTTTTCGGGTATAAATCGCAAGAAGGTAATGTTGCTTGTATTAGGTGTTTTCATTTTGAGTAACATTGTCTCAATATTTGCATCAAACTTTACCATTGCATTAATTGCTCGTGTGGTTCCAGCCATTTTTCATCCAATTTATTGTTCATTGGCTTTTACAGCAGCAGCTGCGTCAGTTAGCAAGGAAGAAGCTCCAAAGGCTGTTTCTAAGGTAATTATCGGAGTATCTGCAGGTATGGTACTTGGTGTACCGGTGAGTAGTTTTATTGCTAGTGAAACTTCGTTAGGAATGGCGATGTTATTCTTTGCTATCGTGAATGCTATAGCATTCATTGCTACGCTCCTATTTGTACCATCTATGCCTGTTAATGAAAGACTTTCTTATGGATCACAATTAAGCGTTTTAAGAAAATCAATTACATGGCATTCCATTGCTGCTGTTATTTTAATGAATGGTGCAGTATTTGGTGTTTTTAGTTACCTCGCTGAATACCTTGAAGTCGTTACGAAACTTTCTTGGAATACAATTAGTTTAATGTTACTAATATACGGTGTAGCTAATATCCTTGGAAGCCTTATCGCAGGAAAGTTACTTACTAAAAACGCCCTAAAATCTGTTGTATCTTTTCCTTTCGCATTAGGAGCAGTTTATATCATATTATTCTTAATGGGACAGCTCACTGTGCCTATGGCTTTTATTATTTTGATTTGGGGAATACTGGGGGGGATAGGAGCTAATATTAATCAATACTGGATTACGTCTGCAGCTCCAGAGGCTCCTGATTTTGCTAATGGATTATTCTTAACATCCGCTAACTTAGGAACAACAATTGGCACAGGTGTATGTGGATTATTTATATCGGAAATGGGCACACAATACGTCGTATTAGGGGGATTGCTATTTTCGATATTAAGTGTAGTATCTATTTTACTAAGAGTTTACATGTATAATTCTACAAAACAACATTCTAGCTAAGGGATTAATAAAATAGAGTGTTATCGCTTATTTTGACCCTCAAGTTGGATCAAAAAGTTAGAAGAACGGAACATTTTTAAAATGCCCCTTATTTAATAATAAAGTGAGATTCTGATTAAGAAGGATAGAATAAAATGTCCTTATGAGGATGAGACAATATATGTTTTCCTAACAAAAAGGTCCTGTACAGCAAGGAAAAGTTTGCTGTACAGGACCTTTTTAGCTTTACCTTATATGAAAAGAGTTTTTTGAACGTGCCATATTGTTGCAATCTCACTACATTACTCGTACTTGGGAATAGTGCTTCAGAAAAGCGTCAGCCTTAGTGCCTATTGTAGCTTAGCTCTCTGCTGATCAAAATCGTCGCAGCCGTCTCCTTCGGCTTTGCCGGTTCGTTCTCAGGCATACGGCCGTGAAGTAATTCCGAGAGGCTTTGATAAAACAAATTTTTGGCAAAGAAATAACTTAGAGTGACAGGTGTCCGAGAGCGGGCCTATATATTTAATCCCAATTGATATGCTTGATTCGGAAAATCCGTCCGCTCGATGACGCTTCTTGTGCCACACCCTACTGCCAGTACCATCCCAGCATTTTCCCAGCCCATATAACGCAACAGCGTCTTGTAATGTTCGGTAAGTGCATTAAAAGTCCAGTCGCTTGAATTATACGCAGTAGCCATAAGAATCGCTTTTTTGCTTACATGCAATCTGGAATTGTTGGCATAAAAGCGGTCTATGACGGTTTTTATCTGTGCCGACATACCGTAATAGTAAAGTGGTGTCACAAATGCAACAAGATTTGAGGCTAAAAGTTCCGGATTCAGTTTTTCCATAGAATCTTGATATACGCAGGGGCCATTCATCCCACAGCGATCACAGCCAATACAGGGATGTACTTCTTCAAAAGCCGAATTAAACCGGAAAACATCGTGTCCGGCTGCGGTGGCTCCTTCGATGAATTTATCCGCTAATAGTGCCGATGTTCCATTTTGATGCGGGCTGCCGGTGATTACCGTGATTTTCATTTTCGTACTCCTATCATTCTTACTGTCCGTATTATTGTCCATTGCTGCCAGTGCGACAGACTGTTGTTGAGCTTTGTCTTGTGACATAAAGTTGCAACCTCCGAGCATAATAGTCACAAGTCCTGCTCCGGTACTTGCGATAAAGTCTCTTCTGTTCATGGCGCACCTCCTACAATTTTGGCATCAGCCAGGTTCTTTTGTGGTTTAGAAAAGCTTACCATTTGAAGTCAACTCAAAGTCAAGCGTTTTTGATGTAAGGAGTATTGTTTTGGGGTACATGATGGATGTGATGATGGAGTA
Organism: Neobacillus sp.; assembly: GCA_029256785.1. Taxonomy (GTDB): domain Bacteria; phylum Bacillota; class Bacilli; order Bacillales; family Cytobacillaceae; genus Neobacillus. The sequence continues at coordinate 1,342 of JAQSXG010000361.1, read as the reverse complement.
TTAACAGTCATAAAAATATAGGTAAAATTTTTTTCTATTTATGCTTGACTTAAAGTTAACTCCAAGTATTATAATATTCTAAACTGAATTTAAGGAGGTAAAACTGCATTGACGATTACCGAAGTAAGTCGAAAATTTGATATTTCACAGGATACACTTCGTTATTATGAACGTGTCGGACTGCTTCCCCACGTAAACCGTAATAAGAGCGGGATTAGGGATTATACGGAAGAAGACTGTAATGGGTGGAATTTATCAAATGCATGCGAGGTGCAGGCCTTCCGGTTGAAGTATTGATTGAGTATGTTCGGCTGTATATTGAGAATGGTGATGATGAAACTCTTAAGGCAAGAAAAGAACTGCTTATCGAGCAGCGTACTCAACTCGTAGCAAGAATGGAAGAGATGCAGAAAGTTCTGGAGCGCCTGAATTATAAAATTTCCATATTTGACCAGAAACTACTTGAAGCGGAAAAAACACTTAAAAAACCGAAGAAGTCTTTTTGTAGCTAAAACAGTGAAGAGCGGCAATTCCGACTTCTCGTGGGATCAAGCTGTGCTTGATATAGAACGAAACATTAATGGACATGCTGTAATAAGCAGATGCGCAAAATGGAAATAAATGCATAGCTATAAACGGCATAAACTAAAAAGAAAATAATATGTCCTGCCGGGGTCGCCATGGATATTGCAAGGGTTTTACGATAATTTCGTAAAGCCTTTTTTGTCGTTTTCATAGCAGTTTTACAACAACCGTACAACAACCGTACAACAACGCGGAGGAAACTGCATTTTCTAAAACCCTAGCCGAGGTAGGTATTGCCCCGGACGCTGGCCCTGGCGTAGATGGTCAGCCATTTTTCCACCCACGCCATTGGCCGGTTTAGCCATGTACACACACTACCTTTGTTTATGTCGGTGGCAAGGGCGGCTGCGCGCTGTTGTTGTATAACCCGTTGGCACCGCATGCGGTTTGCAACGAATTACAGGCGCAGCCTAGATTGATTTGGCAGTCAGGCCGGGAGTGACGGGTGGCCGTTCGCCTTTGGCGAGCAGCTCCATTTTTTCTGCAGCGCTTCCTGTTATAGAAATTATGGTACAATATAAAAAGAATCAAAAGTTCACAGGTTTGAAAGTATTATAATCACAGCAGACAATAAAATGAAAGGTAAGTGTTTGAATTTTGAATATATCAGACAAGGATTATATGAGTAGTGTTGAGAAAGATAGACATATGGAATTTAGCAGAAGCATTATTGAAGGCGTGGAAATCAAGAGGTGTAGAAACGACCCCCATGCATATAAGTCTCATGTCCATAATGAACTTTCATTAGGGTATATCA
>JAQSXG010000360.1 GCA_029256785.1 Neobacillus sp. | reverse complement strand
GGCATACTAACTCCCCTTTCTTCATTTAAATAGTGTGAAACAACTTCAGTATCGTCCAAATTCTTCAACTTTATCCACTATTTTTATAGGAATAGCAATCAAACCAAGATCTTTTAAAATAAAAAAGAAGCAGCACGAGGAGTGCTACTTCTTGAGGATATGTAATTAAATTCTCAAGTAAAAAGTGAAGAGCTAGAAGCCATTCGCCTTACCTAATACCCCTTAACCATTAACTAATTTTACATCTGGAAGAAAGTCTAGAAGAATCATCTTTAAGTAAAAAGCATTGTTTACACTATCCTTTTACCTCTTCAGTATTAATTCCTCTACGACTTAATTCCTTTTCTAACATACATATAAAATCCTGATCTAACTTCAATTCTACTGCGCGAATATATGAATCTACTACTTCTTTGTTGCTCATTCTAGAAAGCATATCCTACTCCTTATAGCGAATGGCGTTCTATCCCTTCACCTACTTCTAGTATATTTTTAAAAAACTAATAATACCATGATAAATTTTTCCATTTAAATCCCAATTTTAAGGAAAGATAGAATATAAATATTTTTTACTGAAGGGGCACCTCAAAAATGGAAGCAAATGTCCAGAAACAAACAGCTGAATTAAGCAGCTATATAAATAAAGTTCTCCGTGATAATTTTGGCAAGGGACCTGAATCGGTCCATGTTTCACTTGGAGGTACATTTATTACAATTTATTTAAGAAATTTTTTATCACCAACTGAGAAGGTTCTAATGAAACAGAAGGAGGAAGAAACCGTTCAACATACGAGGGATTTATTGATGCAAACTCTTATCCCTGAAATAAAAGCATACATAAAAATAGTTACCGGTATGGAAATTCGTGAGTTTTATTACGATTGGGGCCTGCATAATAAATCAGCGATGTTCACAGGCATATGTACTGATTTAGCAAAAAACGAGTTACCAGTGAATGAAGAATACAGTGGTAAAGTAGAATTACATACGGAGATTATTAATTTAAGTCAGGAATCAGAAAAAGCACCCGAAGAAGTTTATTCATGCCAGATTAATCAGCGTACCATACTAGTGATACGGAATGGGATATTGGTTAGGATTGAAAAGCAACTGATCAGACAAGGAATGAGAGACCAGCTTAAGCTAGCAAAGAGAACCCTTGAAAAGGGACTACTCCATAACAATAACCATTTCGAAGCAATCCTGAATACAAATGTGGTTGATATCTTTGTTGACTGGGACTTTGATTTAGATAAAAGTGTTATTATCTTTGTTACCAACCCAACAAGATAAGGCAGAATAAAATCACTACCTAATGGTAATGATATCCACTAAAACATGAAAAGGATCAATCATGTATTTAATATTAGTTGTGGGTGTTTATATTATTGCAGCAAGGAAATTAGTTGATTGGAAAAGCTGGAAGGAATATTATCCTACGATCCAATTCTATATTGTTTGTAATTTACTTTATAATTTTATCTTTTATCAACACACTTTATGGAGATATAAAGCCGTAACAATATCTTGGCTTAATCATACCATTATTGAAATTACATTTTCTTTCTTTATTGTTCCTGTTGTCTTAATGATTTATCTGCAGTATTTTCCAGAGGGGAATAAGAAATACATCTATTTATCTGTTTGGGTTTCTTATTTCTCATTTATTGAATATTTATTTGAAAAAAAAGGGTTATTCATCTATGAAAATGATTGGAATTTATGGTGGTCCACATTATTTAATCTGATTACGTTTGTTATTATTAGAATTCATCATAAAAATCCCTTAACTGCCTTTATGATTTCTATTCCAATCATAGTAATTCTTTTGTTTTTCTTCCATCCAAGTTTACTGGAATTAAAATAGCAGGTGAAAACATGGAATCATTATCCACCCCAGTATTTTTAGTGCTCTTATTTAGTACATATGTAGGAATGTCACTATATATAATTAGACAGAAGCAAAAAAAAAAATAATTTTTATTTCGCCATGCTTTGAACGTTAAATAATACTGCAACACATTGAAAAGATACCAAAACTTATAAAAGTAGCCTTCTCATTCTAAATTCAAATAAAAAAGAGCCCAATCCCTTTTTTAGGATTGGGATCAATTCATTAATGGTTATGTTCTTCTTCCGCTGCCATGGCAATTGCTTTGGTTTCATGAATGGTTCCATGAGGATGCTGTGGCGGCGAATAGATCGAGTAGAGTTTAAGTGGTTGATTACCTGTATTGGTTAGGTTGTGCCATTTTCCTGCTGGGATCACAAGCGCATAATCATCATAGACCTTTTCCTGGAAATTTAACCGATCTTTACTGTCGCCCATTTGAACAAGTCCTTCACCTTGTTCAACTCGCAAGAATTGGTCAAGGTTCGGATGAATCTCTAAACCAATATCTTCACCCACATTGATCCTCATCAATGTTACTTGCAAATTCCTCCCAGTCCAAACAGCTGTTCGGAACGTATTATTTTCCTTTGTAGCATCATTAATATTAATTACAAACGGTTCTGGTCCATAATCCGTTATACGAAACGCATTCTCCTCATTTAACAAACGAAATCTTGAAGCATTCTCTTGTTCACCTGATAATGCCCACAGAAAAACCTTCTGCATATATGGATCTTGAGTAAGCTGATAACTTCTTAGGTATTCATGATACCCCACAGCCTCTGCTTCATATGCCTTTTGTAAACCTTCCTGATAAGTATAAAAAGGTACTTTTTCAATTTGGTATACAGGCTTTGATCCTGTAAGGGTAATATAAAGGTTTGTAAATTGTGTTAAATGCCCTTGATTTGCTTGCATAGCATGAAAAATTTCATTTTTTTGCTTTTGATTTGGTGCTACTTTTGCTAACCGGGTATATAGGTCTATGGTTGATGCTTCTCTCTTAATACCTTCCAGCAATTCTCCAACTACCTGATAATTTTCCTGATTTCTTATCATATAGGCATGGTCATATGGATTGGAGTTTGTTTTAGGTTCAAAATACATTGAGGAATTCCTCCCTTTCATAGGTCATCAACACATCATATGTAAATTGTCTAGGTAATGTACTTCATTGCATTAATGGGACATATGAACTTAATTATGGTAATATGATACTAAGATCTCCCAGTAAATAAAGGAGCTATCACTCCTTTATCGATACGGAAATTTTGATACTCCTAGGTAATTTGGAGGGGATCGGTTTCCTGTATTGGAAGGTTTTATTTTTTATATGAGGAGGATTAATTATGAAAAGAGAAATGAGATTTTTCAAAAGGTTTAATCCAAGTTTGGGGGTTATCTACTATGAACCATAGTATCCAACAAAGTAAGGACTACTTCAATCAACAGCTGGTTTATATTGATGAAAATATAAAAGACTTAACTGATTTATACATCTCATCAACACCTGTACATGAAAGGATAAAGCACTTTTTTACTTTATACTCTTTGGAAGTTGAAGACCTTTTGAAGAAAAATCAAAGAATAGGGGCTTTTTCTGATTTACCGAAGGTGTATATTGGGACAAAAGTAACGATATTGTACGATGAGGACAATGAAAAAGAGGATTATGTTATATGTCTCCCAGAACAATCTGATCCTGATAGAGGCTATATTTCCTTTTTATCACCGGTAGGCAGACAGGTTCTTCTCAAGAATATTGGTGATAAAGTAGCGCTAAAAATTCCAACGGGTGATCTTTGGGTTTCAATTCAAGATATTTCGTTTGTTGGACAACTATTAGACGACGCAACAAAAAGTAAAGAAGCATGATAAAAAAATGAAAACGCTTTAACAGACGATATAATAATAGCGCCAACCAATTATTCATGGTGGCGCTTATTTCAGTCTTACCTAAACCTACTGGCATTCAATATAATCAGGATTTTAAACAAAGAGATATTATTTCTAAGGCTCTGTTATACTTGGCAGTTGATTTGCGCTCCAGGTGCTATGCTTTCCGCGGGCTCACTCGTGCGCCTCCTCGGTCATACTGACCTGCGGGGTCTCACTCAGCTCGTGCATCCCGCAGGACATTGATTTGCATCCTTGAATTTGCCCACGCACGAAGAAAATGCGTTAGCATTTTCGAGGAGTCAAGCACCTTGCGCTCCAATCAACAGGTTCTAAAATCAACACCTTTAACAGAGCCATTTCTAAAAATATGGTCTGTTGATTACATAAAGTCCTCATACGATAAACGTGCCAGTTACCTTCCAATTCTTTGGTTAGTGCCTGACACGATTACCTTGCTATATATCTTTTGTAATTTTGGTTGCGACTGAAATAATATTATTAATTAGAAATTCAACAGTTTGCTTTTTAGCTAATCGCGGACTTTGTCCAGACCAAAGTGACATAAATTCGGGATTATTTTCCGACGCAGCAACTTTTCTAATATCTTGGGTTAGTGTATTTTGAACTGGATAATCTGGTAATGAATTTTCATGTTTTTGCATTCCCATGATAAATTTATTCGTAATACCTCTGGCCCATTTGCCGGAAAATGCACGAGTTAACACGGTCTGGTCTTCATTGGCATGAATGATTGCATCCTTATGTACCTGGTGTGCTCCACTTTCAATACATGTTAAGAAAGCCGTGCCCATTTGGACACCCCTTGCACCCAAGCAGATAGAAGCAATTAATCCTCGCCCATCCATAATTCCTCCGGCAGCAATAACCGGAATGCTTACATTGTCAACAACCTGCGGAATCAATGACATTAAACCAACTAAACCATCCTGAAACTCATTAATAAAGTTCCCTCGATGCCCGCCAGCCTCACTACCTTGTACAACAACCATATCCATACCGTTCTTTTCAATTTCAACTGCTTCTCTAACCGTTGTAGCAGTTCCAATCAAAATAACATTATGTTGTTTTAAGGTTGCAATCACTTCCTGAGGAGGAATACCAAATGTAAAGGAACAAATGGAAACCTTTTCTTCAACCACAACCTTAATTTGTTCGTTGAATGTTTCAAAACCATGCTTTGAATTTGGAATTTCTAGTCTATCTTTTTGCAATATATTTAAATGATCACGAATTGGTTGTAGTATCTGGCTTGCTACTTTCATTTCATTCTCTGTTAAAGCATATTCGTTGGGAACAAACAGATTTAATCCAAACTTGTTGGAGGTTAACTGCTTTATTTCCCTGATTTGTTCGCGGGTTTGAGTTGGGGTTAGATAGCCTGCACCAATCATACCTAGACCCCCAGAATTAGAAACCTCCGCCACTAATTT
>JAQSXG010000359.1 GCA_029256785.1 Neobacillus sp. | reverse complement strand
TAAATGAAAGTGACGCAAGTAAGGTCGGGCTTCAAGAAACTATTGACGATCAGATCAAAGTTTATACAGAGGATGGTCAAAAGCAAAGTTGGTTGTTTAAAGGTCGACTCAAAGATGTAAACGTCAGCATCAAATCTGGCGTATATATCTTGACAGCTAGATTCCTTTCGGAGACGGTCGTTTTAGACAGAGAACAGAAGAGCCGCTCGTTCCAAGATACCAATCTGACTTATAGCGATATAGTAGCTATAGTTATGGAAGATTATCAGGGAAAGAGCTTTGAACTGACCGCTAAAAAGGTAACAATTGATGGCCCACTCATTCAGTACAAGGAAACCGACTGGCAGTTTATAAAACGTTTAGCCTCTCTTCAAGAAGACGTCTTGGTACCTGATGTCATTTTAGATGAAGTAGTCTTTTCTTTTGGCTACCCGGCCGGAGGAGCAAAAACACTGCCGGATGATATCAGCTACGCAAGTGGCAAAGATATTGCCTCTTTTAACAACGATGTGGAGTCAGAATATAAACCAGGTCTCATTTGCAATGAATATGCCTATTATGAAGTAGTGACATATGATGAACTTACAATAGGCGATCAAGTAACCTTTTATGGTTATAAGCTGTATGTGGGTGCTGTTACCATTGAACTAAAAGACGGCATACTGGTCTATTATTGCAAGCTTGTTAGATACATGACCTTGCGGCAAAATCCTATCCTCAATGAAAAATTCCAAGGAGTAAGCCTTGAAGGTAAGGTACTCTCTGTGCAGAATCAGGAGATCAAGCTGCACCTTGATATTGACGCTGAGCAAGATGAAGAGACGGCTTACTGGTATCCATTCGTGCCACCAACAACAGATATGCTCTATCTTATGCCCCAGATTGGCACAAATGCCAGCCTGTACATACCGAGACTCAAAGAGCAAAATGCCATCATTACAGGCTGTGTCCGAAACAACGGAGAAAGCTGTGAAAAGACCGGTGACCCAAGTACCCGCTATCTAGGAACAGAATACGGTCAAGAAATGAGACTAGCCCCAGGCGGTATCTACTTCACCGCTGGTCGCAATGACCTGATACTCACCTTCGATGATGAAGAAGGTGTAAAAATCTCCAGTCACAAAGAAATCGTGATTGAGGCGAAAGAAGAAATAATCTTTGATTCCAAGCAAAAGGTAGCATTTAGTTCCCCTAATCAAATAAAAATGACGACACCATATGGCGGTTTTTCTATGGAGAATGAGATACATTTTGCTGATATGAAAACGATTATTGAATGTACGGATGAGAGTAAATTGCCGCTGGTTGAACAGAAACTAATGCAGGAAAATAAGCAGTTAAATGGTTTAAATAAGCCACAAACAACAGAAGATGCAGGGATAGACTGGGGAGGAATAATAAACGCCGTATTGGGCGTAAGGGTGGCAGAAGCATCTCCTCTTGAGCAGGGAGATGTTATTAGTAGTGCTACTGATGATGGACCTACCCTTAGAGCGGATGATGGTACTGGATCAGCAATAGTACGTCATGATACAAAACTCGAAGATGATGGAAAAGGTGTCACTAATGTATATAGAACAGAAGATAGCCGAACGATCATTGAGCGATCGGATGGTTCAACGACTTATATTGATAGTAAAGGAAAAGAAGTCCAAAATTACAATGCAGCTGGCTATTTAACGGAAGAAGAAAATACAAAGGAGGATACGAAGACAGAGTACGATGGTACTAGTGAAAAAAAAGTTATTTACAGTTCTCATAACGGTCCTGATTATCTCCAAGGTGGGGTAAGCGTAAGTTGGCCTGGGGTTGTGAGTGGACAAATTGCTATAGCAGTGAATTATATAAATGGTGATATTATTATTAGTGATGGATACGCATTCGGAAAAGCAGTAACAAAGTGTAGCATAGGCGCGAGCGTAGTTGCTGGAAAAATGCTTAATAGAAACGGGCAAAAAGTAAATGGAGACGTTATAAGTCAATATATGATAGGACATAGCACGAGTAAAGGAGCGGCGTTTTGGGGAGTAGCTTGTAATGTCGTAACGGCTGATGACGGAACTTCTTCAGTAGAGTTTGGAGTGGGAACGCCTGGGTTTGGTGCAGGTGAATCTACGGGACATACACCTGAAAAGTGGATTGAAAAAAATAAGAATCTGTTCAAAAAACCGCTCAACAATTGAGACAGAAGGACGTGGCTATGTGTTTAAATTGATCAAAAGGATATTTACAGCACAAATTATAAAAAAAAGACTTTTCGACATCATTTATATATTGGGTTTAATATTGTTAGGCGCATTCTTACAACACAACCATCAAGAGCCAGAGAAATATGTGGGGCCAACACCGGCAGAAATGGAAGTTATACTTAAACAGGAAATTTATAACTTTAATATGTTGCCAGGAACCCAGTTGCATTTTAATCCATCTTCAATTAAGAGTGGGGTAGTATATATACAAGGAGAATATACCGCTTATAAAAAACCTGATGAAGTTCGTGCTTTTTATATTGAGGAAGCAGAGAGAAATGGCTGGATCTTTAAAAAAGAGGAGTATGGGTCAAAACTCATCTTTAATAAATTTGACCGTTATCAAGGTGATTATAAGTTATCTATCACTTGTTTTCGTCATGTCGAGTTTGGAATTACTTGGGAAATGAATGGGGATGTGCAAGAACCAAAATTAAGGAAATTATATAAAGACAGGTAGTGTTCCTAGGGTTTGGTGTTTTTTTCTTAGAATATGGTAAGAGGCTTACTGGTGACGAGGGGGCGGAAGAACTGTCTTAGAGTGACGAATCTTTCGTCCCCTCGTTGTTGTACCTAATGCCCCAGGTTGGCACAAATGCCAGCTTGTACATACCGAGACTCAAAGAGCAAAATGCCATCATCACAGGCTGTGTTCGAAACAACGGAGAAAGCTGTGAAAAGACGGGTGATCCTAGTACCCGTTATCTAGGAACAGAATACGGTCAAGAAATGAGACTAGCACCAGGCGGTATCTACTTCACCGCTGGTCGCAATGACCTGATACTCACCTTCGATGACGAAGAAGGTGTAAAAATCTCCAGTCACAAAGAAATCGTGATTGAGGCGAAAGAAGAAATCATTTTTGATTCCAAGACAAAAGTTATGATGAATTCTCCTAATCAAATAAAAATGGCTACACCAACTGGCGGATTTTCTATGGAGAATGAGATTCATTTTGCGAATATGAAAACTATTATTGAATGTACGGATGACACGGAACTTCCGCTTGTTGAACAGAAATTGAATATAAAGCCTACCGATCAAAAAAATCAAGAAGGGATAGAATGGGGAGGTCTATGGAAGGCAGCCGAAGGTGCGGTAGCGACATGGTGGAATAATATAGAATGGAAAGAAGTAATTTTGGGCTCTGTGCAAGCTGGAGGTGGTTTTTTTCAGAGGGAGTTGGGATTATCGATGATTCGAATTGGTGTAACAGGAACCATGCTTTCAGATGGACTTGGAGCGGTCCCTTGCCTGACCTTCGCTGGTTTTGGGGGATATGTATATGCCGATGGTGTGAATAGTATAGTTGCAGGAGGCACAAGGGTGGCTGCTGGATTATTTGGCAATAAAGATGGTGAGATAAATATACTGAAGCAGCTGGAGGGCGAAGCGATTTATAATATTACACAGGTGGTTATAGGTGCATATTCAATTAAACAGGTGGTAGACGTTGGTCTTAGAAATGCTCCTTACGGTGCAAGTGGGATCATAAAACTTGGGCATTATCTGGATGAAGTAACTGCAAGCGGGAAATCATTTTTATCCCATGATTTCGATTTGATTAACATGGAAGAGACCTTTAGGGGTATGCTTCCTAAGAAAGAAAACCCAGAAAACTAGGAGAAAGGTCGATCAAGATGCTAGAACGATTAAAAAAAGTATTTCCGAAACGATGGAAACGTTTCTTGTTTTGTTATTTTTTTGCATGTATATTGGTGATATATGGAACTGATATTCCTAACCTATACTATCTAATACCGGTTAAGGCTACTGCTGTACTAGTAGCTTGGGGAATGACATGTGATAACGGCTATTTTGGGGGACCGTCCTTTTATAGTAATTTGCTCATAAATATTATTATAGGATTTATCTTAATGGCAATAGTAATTGTACTAATCATAATAATATGTTCTATCTTAGGTATAGATTTTACTCCGTTTTTGGGTATCGCGGTTCATTCTTAGCAGAAGATGGTTAGTATGCAATAAAAAGACGAAGTAAAGATGGAAAACCTGAGAGGTAGGAGAAAACGGATATTGGCGGATTTAGAAGTAAGTGAGGAGAAAATGCATGGCTACTGAACATTTTGATGAACAAATTCGATATAGTATCAATCAAGCAGAGGAACAGGAAGAATGGGAGAAGCAAAATATATATGAAGGTGTAACAATTAATGAAGAATATTATGAATTTCAGGAAGCGAGTTTTTTCGAGGATAAACTAAAACTGTATATTCCTGTGAATTTTGTAGACATGCCTGCTGAGATTGCAGAAATGAAATATCCGTCTAGTAATCGACCTCAGATTATTAAAACGGATAACACTGGCAGTATTAATATTACGTTGAAGCTCATTTCCAATACGATTGAAGATGAGCACATTCCTCAAGTGAAGGATGGCATAAAAAATATTTTGCAGAGATTAAATCCTTCTTATTTATTTATGGATGAGGGAGTGGAAAAAATCGAAGAAAAAACTGTAGGCTTTTTTGAATTCAAAAGTCCGACGCTCGACGGAGCTGTTTTTAATCGGATGTTTTTTATCGAGCTCAATCATAATGTTATAATGGGGGTTTTCAACTGCGGATTTAGCGATCATATGGCCTGGAAACCCATAGCTAGGCAAATCATGCAGTCACTGCGGATATGTTCTGAAAAGGCGGCAGGATAAGGGGACGGCGGAGTAGTCTTGTAGGACGCACCACACCGTCCCTTTGAAGAACGATAAAATAAAAGTAGATAGCCCTTGGAAAATCCAGACAATATATGAACTTTCCATAAAGAAAACCATGAATAATCATGCCGAACTGCACCTAAGGGCGCTGGTAAATGAAAGTGACGCAGGTAAGACAGAAATGCTATTGGGGGAATTATAATGCTTAAACAAAGTATAGATGTTACAGTAAATATTTACAGTAAATATAAAATCAGGAGAGTATGGAAAGGGTTATACAAGTATGGTGCAGAAAGCTGTGTTTCGTGCGCTTATTGGTATTTTGATAATTTGCGATAGTCTTGAATTAATCAATGGTTCAACTATAAATGAAATTTTTCGATGGAATTGTACTATAGTTGTGTATTTTACGATTTTTCTATTATTTCATGCTTTTTTTAGTAAGTTTATTTTACGTCGACAATTTGAATCAAATAAAAGATTACAAAAAGAAACAATATACCAGTTCGCAAATGATAATATAAAATGTATTTTTAGTGATGGCAGTGGTGAACTTTATTATAAATGGGATGAATAATTCCTAAAAGGTCAATTGGTGATGAGCAGATGTCTGAGTTAAATAAGTTAATTAACGATAAGTTAGGAACTAAAGTATTTTCTAGTGCATGGATAAAGATAAGACGAGTTATAACGGGAATCATTATTATAGTGAATATTGTGGTCGATTATATTTTGAATTACTGATTTTTGTATGCCACTAATATCATTTCTAACACACGAGAAGGTATTGTTAGTTAACCCTATTATCGGGTAGTCGCTGAATCAAAGCAAGCTGATGATAGACCACCCAATCTGGATGGCATTGGAGCGAAACTAATGTTTTCCTTGGTGGTACTTGATGAACATAACTTTCCAAATAACTGTCCCGATGCTTCTTTGGACATTTTTTGTAATCCTTGTTATGCTAGTGGACCTAGTGGAGTAAGTTCTATGGAATTCTCATTAGCAGTGGTTCCGTTTTTTCACTTGTTACTATTCATTGTTGGCAGTCCAATTTTATTTTTTTAATATGAAATACGCTCAGCTAGACAATGGAGATATATGCTGGTGCTTTTACTTGAGTACTTTTTTATGGTTGTGGTAATGTTTTTCATCAGCTACCTTGCCGCTATAATTTTGTTAGCATTTGGATTGGTAGGGTCAAACAAGTGACGGATGAATCAGAAAAGCTATATATAGCAGATGAAGAAAAGAGTAAAGCAGACAAGTTCGTTTTGTTTATAATATCGTTTCCGATAGTGGTAGCATTCTTTATGCTTTTGTTGAAAGGGTAGCGGAAAATGATGAGGCAGGCGAAGCAGCGCGGACCGTCCAAGAGACACGGTGACAGGATGCAGTGCTTCAAAAATTCGGACACTGTCCCTATAGAGAAAATAACATTTTTTAAAAATGTTGCCTCCTATAACTAACAGGCGTCATCCCCTTTAACCGAGCTTGAAAACGTTCATTATTGTAATAATATAAATACTCTTCTACAATTTCTTTAACATCTTCATATGAATTTATTGCTTTTTTACGAATATGTAAACACTCACATTTAAAATGACTAAAGAAATTTTCGGCTAAGGCATTATCCCAACAGTTCCCCTTTCGTGACATACTTGGGATGATGCCTTTATCTATTAACATTAACTGATAGGCTTTATTTGAATAAT
>JAQSXG010000358.1 GCA_029256785.1 Neobacillus sp. | reverse complement strand
GGAACACGTCCATTAAATTACTAATCGCAATGTTTAGAGCAGTTTCACTGAACATGCCAACAAAACCGCAGATGAGTAGCGACGCCATGATGGCACGCGTATTGTATTGCTTCATTATCTATACCACTTCCCTCTCCTGAAAAATCTCCATTTTACACTCCCCTGATAAACGCAGTTATTTGATACAATACAGTTCAAAGATAATCTAGTCAATAAATCAAGCTCAGATTTGGCCTAGTGCCGAAGTGATATCGGTGTTGTGTGAAAAATAAACTTGCCAAACTTAGCAAGAAACATTTAAAAAAGTGAGGCATGAATAGACCTAAATGCAAATATATGCAAATTAGATGGCGAACAGTGACAGGCACTGTTCGCCATTTAGTAATCTAGAAATAAGACATAATTGATACAAATAAATGGGGCAGCTGAAGGAGTTGGCTGCCCTTGATGATTGGAATTTATTTTAGGTAGTATTGATCCCTAAAAGATGTGTCAGCAATTTTATCTACATAAAATTCACCGTTCAAATATTTGACTACAAACACACTAGGGGTCAGGCACCTTTTTCGTTCTTTCGAGTTTATATTGCTTTAGTCGTCCATGATTCTACGTCCCAAATATCTGTTACCACGTCTTGGTAAAACTCAGGTTCATGAGAGATAAGGAGCATGCTTCCTTTATACGATTTCAACGCTCGTTTGAGCTCAGTTTTTGCGTCGATATCCAAATGGTTGGTGGGCTCATCGAAAATAAGGATATTGCTTTCTTGGTTAAGGAGCTTGCATAACCGCACTTTCGCTTTTTCTCCACCACTTAGAACGGATATTTTACTTTCAATGTGTTTTCTAGTTAACCCACATCGTGCAAGAGCCGCGCGTACCTGTCCTTGGCTTAAATGTGGAAACTCATTCCAGATTTCTTGGATGCAGGTGTTTGGATTTTCTGTTTTCACTTCTTGTTCAAAATAGCCAATATACTGGTGTTCCCCCCGTTCAAGTGTACCGGAAAGCGATCTGATTTCTCCAAGCATGCTACGAAGGAGTGTCGTCTTACCGATCCCATTGGCACCAACTAAGGCGACTTTTTGTCCACGCTCGATATAAAGATTTAACGGTTTTGATAGTGGCTCTTCGTAACCAATGACAAATTCCTTCGTCTCAAAAATTAATTTACCGGAGGTTCTTGCTTCTTTAAAGTTGAAATCAGGTTTTGGTCGTTCCTGTGCTAATTCAATAACATCCATTTTATCGAGTTTTTTCTGTCTGGACATGGCCAGGCTACTCGTTGAGGCCCTTGCCTTGTTACGGGCTACAAAATCCTTTAAATTAGAAATCTCTGATTGTTGGCGCTTAAAAGCAGCTTCAACTTGTATTTTTTTAGCTTCATATACAATAAGAAAGTTGTTGTAATCACCGATGTAGCGGTTTAATTCTTTATTTTCCAAATGGTAGATGACATTGACTACGCTATTAAGGAATGGCATGTCATGAGAAATCAATATAAAAGCATTTTCGTATTCTTGTAGGTAACGTCTTAACCACTCAATGTGTTGTTCGTCTAAATAGTTTGTAGGCTCATCTAAAAGAAGAATGTCTGGCTTCTCAAGTAAAAGCTTGGCTAATAAAACCTTTGTTCTTTGCCCACCGCTTAGCTCATGAACATCTTTTTCTAATCCTACATCATCCAGACCAAGTCCCCGTGCTACTTCTTCTACTTTAGCATCAATAATATAAAAATCATTATTTGTTAATATGTCTTGTAATGTACCAACTTCCTCTAACATCTTTTCCATTTCGTCCGGTGTAACGTCCGCTATTTTTTCATAAATGGTATTAATATTCGCTTCGACGTCAAAGAGATATTGAAAAGCTGTATTTAGTACGTCACGGATTGTCAGTCCCTGTTGTAAAACCGTGTGTTGATCAAGATAACCAACTCGTTGATTCTTAGCCCACTCAACTTTTCCGTCATCAGGCTGAAGTTGTCCTGTAATGATATTCATAAACGTCGATTTACCTTCACCGTTTGCCCCAATTAAAGCGATATGTTCTCCTTTTAACAAGCGGAAGGAAACATTATCAAAGATCGTACGATCGCCAAATCCGTGGTTTAGGTCTTTAACCGTTAATATACTCATCTATTCGACCTCATTTACATTTTCATTTTATTTTATTTTATTTTATTTAGGAATATTTATATGTTCGTTCACCTTGTTAGAAGTTAATATTTGACTATAACACAGATAATGGAATAGCTGAATGGTTTATATTGTAAGTTTGGGGTCTGACCCCAAGGGTTTTGATGAAAATTTGGAAATATTTATATATTAAATGGATGAACCTTATGTTACAATTGGTGTAAATTTACACAATGATACATTTGGGATATAGGAGTGCTCATATGAAAAAAATAAGCATTGGTATCTTTTTAGTTTTGTTATACTGTTTTCCATTTGTATACTATTCTATGAAATTAGACTTTACTAATCGTTCGATGATAGGGTATCTAATAATGATTGTATCAACTTCCATTCTTGCATTCCTAACGAAATACTTTTGCAATCATATCCCATTTATAATCGGAAATATTCTTTCTATGATCATTTCTTTTTATTTTAGTGGAGGGATGTCTGATATAGAAATGTGGGAGGGTGGTTACTTTACACCATTTAATCCGTCTCTACTCATAGTGGTAGTAAGTCTTATCAATTTAATTCCTCAATACATTTCAATGATTTTGGCGAAATGGGTTTATAGTATTAAGGAAATTTATAGTGGAAATAAAAGGGGTGGTAATTCAAAATGAATAAATTTAACAAAAGGCTTATCACGTCTATTTCATTATCACTCGTTGGTTTAATCATTGTACTTAATGTGGAAAGTTGGGCAAGATTATCTGGTGAATTAAATAAAAACATTCTATTAACTGGCATTGTAGTAGCATTTGCTTTGGTAATCATATCCCTTTCCTACTTGTTCAAAACAAATGTTAGGCGTAAAAAGAATCATATCATTGTTTTATTGTTTACTTCGTTCATTCCATTATCAGTATTTGTAATGAATGGTTTACTTTTTACTGTTTGGTTTATAGGAAAATAAATCATGTTCAAATTTTTGGGGTCAGACCCCCGCTCTGTTAAAGTTCAACGCGGTAGTATGATAATGGGGCTTTTGTGGATTTAAGTTGTCCATGCGGTTCAAGATTTCCTCTGAGTGCAATGGATTAAATATATTCTTCATTTGTTCACCTCTCTTTACAAATTTACTTTATTACTTAGGCTATGTTAAAGGTTATTTTTGCTACTATTAATCTTAAGAAAATAATAGACGGAAAAAATCCGTCTATTTGGTAAAAGGTATTAAAAATAGCCGAAATAGACGGAGAAATTCCGCCTATTAATATAAAATTGATAAAACTAGGGGATATTGCGAAGCATAACCGGAAAATCTCCCGTTATATTCTACGAAATGAGCTCCATTTTTCAAGTAGTCGGAAAATCTCCGCTTATTTTACTTTCGCTGGTTATTTAAGTGCAAATCAGCAGACTTGTTTAACAAAGCCATTACTTAAAAAAGCCCGATAGCAACGGCAACAGTTTTTTTGCGTTAACCATGTGGTCTTGGCCAACAAGTTGTACAAATGTTGCGTTTGGAATGGCCTTTGTTAGTTGACGGGCGACATCCTGCATGGAGGAGGGGCTTTTTTCGCCAACGATAATTTGCGTTGGTACGGAAATTTGAGTAGCTCGTTCAATGGGAGCATGTCCTGGGTTAGGGCAATATCGTAAGCAAGTGTTGGAGCTAGTGCTTTCATTGTCTTCCAGCCAGGAAACAGGGGCAACAGCAAAACAAATATTTTTGGCATCCCAATCCATTTCAGAAAGGTGCTCATTGCTGCTGCCTTTTTCTCGTGATCGAGAAGGTTGTGTATTTTTTTGCTTAATTGATTGTATTCTCTATTTCAATCGTATAATATACATGGCTAAATCTTTGCCTTCGCCATTTAGTATTAGTGTTCCTTCTGATGTGAATCGTGGGTTCACTAGACGCTCCTTAATGGTGGGGAATCTGGATAGAAATTTAAGCTTTTCATTTTCCTTCTTAAATACTTCAACTGTATTGCTTTCTTCATCGGCGACAGACAATGCAAAATATGCACCATCTGTTGCATATGCATTCGCTGCTGCTGGCTGTTTGAAAATAGTTAGTTTACCTGATTTAATATCCATTCCACCAACTACTCCCGTTTCTTTACCATTCCACAGATAAGCATAGATGGTATCGTTCTGAAATTGAATGTTCTCTGCTATTTTGTAAGGGAAGGTATACGATCCTAGTTGCTTATGCCTATCCAGATCATAAACATGAACTACTGTTTCTTGCTTATTGTTCATTGTTTGAGTTTCTGCAATCGCGATTTGATTTTTATAAATGGAAGGTTGACTATTACTACCTTCCCCTATTATTTCATGTAGCACCTTTTCCTTTAATGTATCCAGTGCTAACGTATAGTAATTAGGTTGCCCTTGTTCTATACCCATGTAAATTAGAATATCTCCATACAAAAATAAGCCATGAAAATACTGACTTTCCGCCATTTTTAATTCTTGGGTTTGTCGATTGTATATGTGTATTACTTGTTTGTTATTTTCAGGTGCTGCCCAGATAAGCCATTTTAAAGATGCAGCGAATGTATGGGGTCTGACCACATTTAGAACTATCGATGGAATTTTGTGTATAAATTGGTAAAATTAGTTTACACTATCTGCGTGTACTAGTATCCTAGATTGGTAGAGACCTCATGAAAATACATAATGAAAAAGTGTGGGGGGATGTAGGAGATGTTTAGGAGAAGGATTTTGAAACAAAGTATTACCTTATTAGTAGCTTTCGTATTTGTATTCTCATCTTTGGGAATGACGACTGCGGGTGCGAAAAAAGGTAATGGACAGCAGGAAGTGACTTATTCTGGGGACGGCTATCAGGTAATTTATAAGATTACTAGTAGTTGGGGTGAGGCTTTCAATGCGGATGTGACGATCAAGAATAATGGCGACGAGACGATTGACAACTGGGCACTAGGTTTTTCCCTTCCTTATGAGATGACTAAGATTTGGAATGGGTTGGTGCAATCCCGTGAAGACGGCGACTATGTGATTAAGAATGCCGGGAATAACCAGGACATTGCTCCGGGTAAAAGTGTAAAGTTTGGTTTCACTGCGAAGGTAAAGGGAGAGTTGGTGCTTCCGGATACCTTTGATTTA
>JAQSXG010000357.1 GCA_029256785.1 Neobacillus sp. | reverse complement strand
TGTTATTACTCTAGCATAGCAAATTGGGGTCAGACCCCCAGTACACAAAAGCTTTAACGTACCGGGGGTCTGACCCTTTTATTCATGTCCGCGAATGGACAGGAGGTTTTGTTTTTATTATTCAGTATTTTGTCATTTTTCCTCTAACTGTATCAGGTGATTTAATGATAGATTTAAAATGGCTGAAAGTAATGTCAAAGGAAATGTTGGAATGATTGAAAGGGGGATTTAAAGAACTTTTAAGCTACATATTTTTCGGCTATTGGTTTTCCATTGTTTGCTTCACAGAATTACTCACTTCAACTCGATACATCTTCTAATTTCAATTAAATTTTATTCTCTAGTTTTCCCCTCGTATGTATATCCAAACTTTGAAAATATCTAAAACAGTTAAAATAAGAATATGTTTCAATGCCAATTTAACCAATAAAATTTGGAGGTTTTGTCATGGAAGAAACACTGAATACTATACTTTTAGAACTTCAACATATAAATAAAGGCCAACAAGACTTAATAGAAGTCCAGAAAGTACTAATTAGTCGTACAGAAAAAGTAGAAAAGGTTCAAAAAAAGTTAGTAACCACCACAAATAATCTAAATAAGGATCGAGAGGAATTTTTTTCAAAGCTTCAAAAATTAAATAATACTATGGAAGGCTCTGAAAAAATTAAAGATGTTTTTTCATTGGGTCAAAATGAAATTAAAGAATTAATTAAACAAACCACTATGTACATTACTGGAAAAATGTCTCTTTCAGAAAGAATGATCATGGAAATTGACTTAATGAATGAACGAGAGCAGCAAGAGGTTCAAAATAAAATCAATGAAAGAATTTTTATAAGGAGGAATAATAGGTTGGCTGATCATTGGGAGGATGATCGGTATGATGATTATTAAGATAAACTGTATATCTGTCACCGTTTATTTGATAATACTTCGGCTATAAAATAATTCATCCAGAAGATTACTGCCTCAGTTATTCTCCTGATCTCCTCGAAGGATGTGTTAAAATGGGACTTGAGATGCTAGTCCGTGAAGATTCCCACCTGTACATTCACCATGATCAATTATTCAAACAGCTTCTCCACACTTTTTTCTCTGATTTTTTGGAAGCCTTTTTTCCAGAGGTTCACAGTCACATTGATTTTTCATCATTAAAACCTCTATCAGAAGAAATGTTTACCGATTTAATTGAAGGTGAGAGCCGAAGAGCCGATATTATTATTGAAACAAAATTGAAGGATCAAGAAACACTTATCATTATACATGTGGAACCACAAAGTTATGGGCAACCAAAATATTCATGAAAGAATGTATCATTACTTCAGTCTGATTTATAATAGATACAGAAAACCAATTTTACCTATAGCTATCTTTTCTTATGACCAAAAACGAAATGAACAAAATCAATTTACTGTTTCTTTCCCGTTTTTTCATGTATTGACTTTTCAATTCTTGATGCTTGAATTAAAGAAAATGAATTGGCGATATTTTATTCATTCTAATAATCCAGTAGCTGCTGCACTTCTTAGTAAGATGGGATATACAGAAAAAGAAAAAGTCCAGGTGAAAAAAGAATTTTTACGAATGTTAGTAAAAATGGAACAGAACTCAGCAAAAGCAGAACTCATTAATGTCTTTTTCGAAACATATCTTACCTTAAATCATAATGAGGAGGAAAAACTGATGGAAGAGATTAAACAATTAGATCCACAAGAATCAGAGCAGATTTTTAAACTGCCCAATACATGGCGAGAAAAAGGTATAGCAGAGGGGATACAAAAAGGCAGACAAGAGGGGATACAAAAAGGCAGACAAGAGGGAATTCAAAAAGGCAGACAAGAGGGAATTCAAAAAGGCAGACAAGAGGGAATTCAAAAAGGAATACTAGAGGGAATTCAAAAAGAGAAAAGACAGACGGCCCTTGAAATGCTAAGAGAAGGGTTATCAATTGAGCTCATTGCAAAGGTAACTAAACTTAGTCGTGATGAGATTGAAGTTTTAAAGGAAACTTAATCATTTAAAAGAAACGATTGTATGAGAAAATGATATAGAATACCTTTCAAAATAAATGCAAAAAGTGTCAGAGAAGTAGTTTTAATCTCTGACACTTTTTGCTTTTTCACCCTTGCAATAATCGTCAATCGCCTGAACTGCTAGTTCTAATGATTTGATTCTTCTTTTTAAAAGCGTTTTTTGAGGACTGCCATCCTTTGACTTTGTATAAATGTTCTCGATGGATGGGAATAAACCAGTTAGAACATTTGAAGATTCTACTAAATCATCCCTGGTGTAAGGGTGTTCTTTATGATTCCAAACGTACTCTAGTATGGCTAACCCAATGGTAAGAGCATTGACTCTTTTTCTAATTAGGGTAGTATTTGCACCTTTCTGAGTCATCTGCACCAGCGCATTTTCGGATTTACTGATTGTCGATTGGAAGGATTTTAAAGATTGTGATTTTACTTCACTAGATACATTTTCCATTTTTTTTAGTCCTCGCTTTGTCTTTGAATTCCTTCTAGTTAAACCCATCATAAACTAATAGAACGGCAGTTGAATTCAACTCCAGTCGCTAACATTACATTGGCCAAATTCATTATCCCCGAGTGCAAGAACCGTGACGTCCGAATTTAGCCCAATGGTATGGGCAAGGCTAGTGGGTTAGACCCAAATTTCCACTTTTTCGTAAATTATACATCCTTTTGTCACTAAATTACCTAATAATGCTTCAAAGATCACTACCGGCTTCCGTTAAAATATATATAGGTAGTATAACTTTTTTTAGTAGTACATGTGCTCTTATTTGTAAAAATATAAAAAGGGGGCTTTATATTGTATTATCAAAACATTTTTAAAGAAGGTAAAATAGGCAATTTATCATTGAAAAACAGAGTAGTAATGTCACCTATGGGAACAAATTTAGCTGGTCCTGCAGGGGAGGTAACGGATCAACTAGTTGCCTATTATGAAGAAAGAGCTAAAGGTGGAACCGGGTTAATTATTGTTGAATTTACCTGTGTCGATTATGAATATGGGAAAGGGTTTGTTAGGCAATTAAGGCTGGACGACGATTGCTACATCCCAGGGATCCATCGTATAGCCGATACGATACATAAATATGGGACGAAGGTTTTTGTGCAAATCCATCATGCGGGTAGACAGTCGAGTTCCGCATTAATAAATGGTAAACAAATCGTGGCTCCTAGTAATGTTGTCAGCACTGCAATAGGTGAAGAACCACGGGAACTAACGACTGTAGAAGTAAAAGAGCTAGTAGGCAAATTTGTAAAGACCGCTGAAAGATGTAAACAGGCTGGGATTGATGGCGTGGAAGTTCATGGTGCCCATGGCTATTTGATAAATCAGTTCTTAAGTCCCCAAACAAATTTACGGACGGATGAATACGGGGGAAGCTTTGAAAATCGAATGAGATTTCTCGAGGAGATTATTGACGGGATTCGAGAAAAGTGTGGTGAGGATTATCCAGTTACCGTTCGTCTTAGTGTCGATGAATTTGTAGAGGGCGGCATTGATTTAGAGTTAGGTAAGCAGATTAGCCAGTACTTAGAAACATTAGGAGTGGATGGCCTTCATATTAGTTGTGGAACCTATGAATCAATGGACAGAATTATTGAATCGCCGTTATTTGAACAAGGCTGGAGAGTTTACATGGCCGAGGAGATTAAAAAAGTAGTAAATATTCCAGTCATAACGGTTGGATCCATTCGTGAACCACGATTTGTAGAAGACATCTTATCCGAGGGAAGAGCAGACTTTGTAGCTATAGGCAGAGGATTAATCGCTGATCCTGAGTGGGTAAACAAAACAATGGAAGGACGCGATGTAGAAATCAGGAAATGTATTAACTGTCTCCATTGTATCCATTCAGCTATGGGTGGTTCACACATTCTTTGTTCCATTAATGCAAGAGCAGGCCGAGAACTAGAGTTTAAGGAACAACAGCAACTTCCTGCAAATAAAAACTGTCACGTTGTGATTGTAGGAGGTGGTCCAGGTGGAATGGAAGCGGCACGAAATCTCTCATTAAAGGGATATCATGTCACTCTTTTTGAAAAAGAAAATAAGCTTGGTGGGCAATTGCACCTTGTTACTGACCCAAATTATCGAGAGAAAATGATGTGGCACATTGATTATCTTAGCAATGAAATGAAGCGTCTAAATATTGATGTCCGGTTGAATAATGAGGCCACTGTAGAAGGAATCACCGCTCTCAATCCATATGCTGTTATATTGGCAACAGGTGGAAGACCAAAACTGCCACAGGTGAACGGCAATGATTTAGCTCATGTGTATACTTATGAAGATATAAAATTACGAGATATAATGTTTTCTAATAATAAAGTTACCGTCATCGGAAGCGGAATGATCTGTCATGGAACGAATCGTCGCCTTGCAGAAGCGGGTAATGATGTCACCTTTGTAGAAATTCCTACAAAGGCAAGCAAAAGAATTGGTTCTGATACGAGATTGAGACTACTTGAAAAGCTAAAACAAGTAAATGTCAATATTATTACTGATCACAAATTGGAAGAAATACTTTCAGACCGTGTAATCATCCAGGACTTAGGCTCTGGGAACCAGGTAGAAATTGAATCAGAGTATGTAATTGTTGCTATGGGTATAGAGGCCTATAATCCATTAGAGGGAGCATTAATGGAGCAGATGAAAAATGTGTTTGTATTAGGTGATGCAGCAGGATTTAGCTCGCTTGGTGATGCTACTAGAGACGGGTTTGAAAAGGCATATTTTCTTGAATCCATGGTTACAGAGGCATTGCAAACAGTTTAAATTGTAAAATAGTAACAAATCCTACTTTTTGAATATTACTGTTCCATTTAATATTAGAAGATCTACTTTTCTGGTAAAAAGAAAGGTAGATTTCTTTTTGGAAGGCTGTGTTAAACTAGGCTGTTGATTTGCGCTACAGGAGCTACGCTTTCCGCGGGGTCGCCCGTGAGCCTCCTCGGTCGTTCCCGACCTGTGGGGTCTCACTCAGCTCCTTCATCCCGCAGGAGTCGAGCGCCTTTCGCTCCAATCAACAGGTTCTAAAATCAACATTTACCTTTAACACAGCCTTTTGGAAAAGTGATTTAGAATACCTTTTAAAGTAAAAGCAAAAAGTGTCTGAGAAGTAAGTATTAATCTCTGACACTTTTTGCTTTTTTACCATGGGAGAGAGGGTCAGTCCTCTGGTATTAAAGCTTTGACTTACTGAGGGACTGACCCCAATCTATCAATCTTTCAAAA
>JAQSXG010000356.1 GCA_029256785.1 Neobacillus sp. | reverse complement strand
CGATTTAACTCAATTTTTATTTGTTCATCATCCTGTGAACCGTAACCATCCCGGTTGTCCCCACTATAAATAATTGAGCCGTTTCCACCTGAAGGATTATTATAAAAAATAAAATCTTGATCACTTTGAACTTTACCATTTTGTCCTAATAAAAAAGCTGAAGCATCCAAATCGAAATTTGAACCCTGGCTGCTTATATCCCATCCTAGTCCAACTACAACATTTTGCAGGCCGGGGTGTGCCTTTGTTAGATCCACTTTTTGCCCTTTACTTAGCGTAACACCCAAAAATATCCACTCCTACTCTTTTTCTTATTGATATGTCTATTATAAGTCTATTTATGTAAAAGATGAAAATTCAAGCGGTAATAATTAATATTACCATTACACACTAGTTTACTTTACGTAGTAATGGGAAAAAAGTTTCAAACTCTTTTTAAAAAATTTTAATATTCGTAATCCTAATAAGTAATAATATAAATAAAAACGAAGGAAGAAAAACCACCTTCGTTCATTTAAACATCTTTTTTTCGATATTGATGTGTAAATTGATAGATTAATTGCTCTGAAATTGCCAAATATCCATCCGAGTTTGGATGAACTCCATCCTTCGATAGGAAATTTAGGTTATCTCCGTTAATTACTTTTGTTGTTTCAACAACTAAAGAGGATGGATATTGATTTGCAACCTCATAGACAAGCAAATTCCATTTTGGCAATAATTTATCAGCTAGTGGGTAAACTTGATCTGTTAAAGAAAATGGATTATATAATTCTAAAAAGACAATGGTGGCATTAGCATTTAACCCATTTATCCTTGAAGCAATAGCTGTGAGATTTGCTGAATAATCAGCTTTCAGTCGCTCAATAGATTTAAGAATGCTTCTATAATCCCCATTGCTGGCAAGCCTGAGAATATCATTCCCACCAACATTTACTGTTACTATATTCGCTTTTTTTATGTCTTCATCATACAATCCTTCTTGAATAATATTATTTAATTCACCACTAGTAATTCCGTTTATGCCTTCATTCTGGAATTGGATTTCTTTATTAATTTGTTTACCAAGTTGAGTAGAAAATTGATAGACAAAATCTTCATTTGGTTTTGCACCCAAGCCCCTAATGATCGAGTCTCCTAAAGCTAGATGATATAATTTTGTTGCTTTAGTGTTTCGAAAATAATCAATAAAGGAAACAGGGGCACCTTTATCCGACCTAATTTCAACTACACTTTTTTTCATTTTATTTATTTGGTATTGTGGATAATAAAGCCACTTAGATATACCAAGACTAATAATTATGATAAGTACAAGTAGATATTTTAGAGATTTCATACAATCACTCCTTGCCTATCTCATAATTATATCAAGGAGTATAAGAGAAATAATTAGGGTGTAGTTTCCAGTTTGTAGTGAAGATATTCAGGTACCTTTAAGCGGCATATTCAAAAATACAAACATACAATAAAATAAATAAACAAATTTAATACCCCCGTATCTTTTTACCCTATTACAAACGTTTTAAGGGTAGAGAGTGCTAAAGGAGTGAGTTCAATGCAAACCGAGGTTAACTCGATTAACTTTGAGGAGGATCATTTTTGGCGTGAATCTTTTCCAAAGCTTCAAAAATATTGTCACTTCCTTACCCAAAACAAGTGGGATGGTGACGATATTGCCCAAGAGGCGTTTCTTAAAGCCAATAATTATTACCATCAAAGTCAACTTAATACTGCTTTATTAAATAAAATAGCTTATAACCATTGGATGGATATCTATCGTAAAAGGAAAAAAGAAATAACCGAAGGAGAAATTCAATTTAATGGCTATCAGCAACTAGATATGATTCCTGAAACGATCGAAGTTTTGCTTAATCAATTTACACCTAAGCAAGCCGTCATTTTCTTCTTAAAAGAAGGGTTCCAGTATCAGATGAAGGAAATAGCAGATATCCTAAATACTACAGAAATGGCTGTAAAGTCCAATCTGCATCGAGCAAAAAAGCGTCTTGTCAACGAAAAACAAAATGACCAGGTTTTATCATTAGGATCATTTTGGAATGAAAAGGAACGAGTGCTATTGTCAGACCTTTTTAATGAATCATTAAAACAACAAGACCCTTCCATTCTGATTCAATCCATTCCTTCAATTAAAAGTGTGGCTGATGTTCCACAAATGGTTTCTGTGAACCGATCAATTCAATCGCGCTCTAACACTCCTTCGGGCACTCTCTGTATGGCTGCATAGTCATTTATATGTTTCAAGGAGGAGTTAAAATGAATACGATTCCGTATGTGATTGAACATTCGAACCGTGGTGAACGTTCCTTTGATATATTTTCCAGACTATTAAAAGATCGTATAATTATTATAGGTGATGAAATTAATGACCATGTGGCAAATAGTGTGGTTGCCCAGTTATTATTTTTAGCATCTGATGCACCCGATAAAGATATATCCCTCTATATAAACAGCCCTGGTGGCTCGACCTCAGCAGGATTTGCGATTTATGATACGATGCAGTATATCAAGCCTGATGTTCGAACAATTTGTACGGGAATGGCTGCCTCATTTGGGGCGATGTTGCTACTAGCAGGGACAAAAGGAAAAAGGTACTCCCTTCCGAATAGTGAGATTATGATTCACCAGCCACTTGGTGGTGCACGTGGTCAGGCAACAGAAATAGAAATATCTGCTCGACGCATAATAAAATTAAGAGAACATATAAATCAAATCATAGCCGATAAAACTGGCCAAACAGTTGAAAAAGTTGCAAAGGATACGGACCGAGATTATTTTATGAGTGCTGAAGAAGCAAAAAAATACGGAATCATAGATGAAATTCTATATCCGGAATAAAGGCGAAAAAAAGGTTAACACTGTTAACCTTTTTTTATTGACATCAATTTTACATTGTCATATAGTTAAACAGGTGAATAGTTCAATAGTTTAACTATCTACAATTGACAACAAAAGAGGTGGGATGAAAATGGATAAAGAGATCATACAGCAATTAATTGATCGCTATATATCTGTTTCTTTTCAGGTGCAAAAAAAGGCAGCGTCCTTAATTAAAGAGCAAATTGAGGATGATTTAACAAATGATCAGCTCTACATACTAAGATATATCCATCAATTAGGGGAATGTACCTCTTCAGTCTTAGCGGAAGCCTTTGATGTAAATAAAAGTGCAATTACTGCAATTATCAATAGGATGGTAGACAGGGGACTCATTCAACGAACACGAGATAAAAATGACCGCAGGGTAGTTTACTTAGCATTAACGAATGAAGGTATTGAAATACATCGTAAAACAGAAGAAAAGGTTCACCATTTAGTTGCTTCCCTCATTACCAAATTTGATGAGGAAGAAATAACAAGTTTTATTGAAACCTATGAAAAATTGGATCTTATATTAGACAACAAGAAAAAGGAAGAAGTGGGGGAAGGAACATATGAGAGCAATTTTAAAAAGTAAATGGGTTATCCTGATTGCATGGATTGCAATTATTGCAGGTTTATTTTTTGCGGCACCTAATATGGAGAATCTTGTCCGTGAAAAGGGACAAATTAGTGTTCCAGACGGATATTCTTCAACAATTGCTGAAAAAATTCTCAGTGATGTAAATTCTAGTGAAAATAAAGGCAATGAGCTCCAAACCGCACTTGTTTTTCACAGTGATAAAAAGTTAACAGAAGAAGAGATTGAAGATGCCCAAAAGGGTGTAGGCGAATTGGAAAAGAATAAGAAAGAACTTGGAATTACTTCAATTTTAACTCACTTCAATCAAAAAGAATTGAAGGAACAGCTCGTATCAGAAGATGGAAAAACAATATTAGTTTCAGTAAATGTAACTGCAAATGGCCGGGAAGGGAAAGAGATCTCCGAAGATTTGTATCAAACTCTCGACAGTGTTAAGGTGGATCACTATTATACAGGCAGTTGGCTCATTGGTGAGGATCTGGTTACGAACTCTCAAGAGGGTTTAAAGAAAACAGAAGGAATTACCGTTGTCTTTATATTAATCGTTTTATTGTTAGTATTTAAATCGGCTGTCGCACCAATTATCCCATTAGTAACAGTCGGTTTCAGTTATTTAGCATCTCAATCTATCGTTGCGATACTGGTTGATAAAGTGAACTTCCCCTTATCCACATTTACGCAGATTTTCTTAGTAGCCGTCCTTTTCGGGATAGGGACCGATTATTGTATCTTGCTTCTAAGCCGTTTTAAAGAAGAAATGTCAAAGACTGATAGTGTTGCAGACGCTATTATAGAAACCTACCGAAATGCTGGTAAAACGGTATTCTTCAGTGGGTTGGCAGTTATGATTGGTTTTGCGTCGATTGGACTTTCTACCTTCGTGTTATATCAATCAGCAGCAGCTGTTGCAATTGGCGTAGCTATCCTATTATTAGCATTATTTACAGTCGTGCCTTTCTTTATGGCAGTGTTAGGAAAAAAACTTTTTTGGCCATCAAAAGGTAAACTTGATCATGGTGAGAGTAAAATTTGGGGGTTAGCTGGAAAATTTGCTTTAGCACGTCCATTAATTGCACTTATCATAGTCGGCGTCATCTCTGTGCCATTTTTATTCACCTATGATGGTGAATTATCATTTAATTCACTTGAAGAAATTAGCGATGATTTCGATTCTATTAAAGGTTTTGATATTATCTCAGAAGCGTTTGGTCCTGGTGAATCAATGCCGACAACCATTGTTATTAAAAACGATGATCAAATGAACACCTCTGAGTATATTGCGATCACCGAAAAAATTAGTCAAGAGTTAGAAAAAATTAATGGTGTTGATACAGTTCGCTCAGTCACACGTCCGACAGGCGAGCCGATTGATGATTTATATATCTCTAACCAAGTCAAAGCGTTAGAAAACGGACTCAGTCAAAGTAATGACGGTATTCAACAAATTAGCGACGGTCTTACTACTAATCTCCCAAAAATGCAACAAGCAACAGATGGTATTAGCCAATTGATCTCTGGGACAAACGAGCTGCAAACAGGAATCGGTACAATTTCTGAAAATCTCACCAAAATTGAGGATGGGCTGGGACAAAGTTCAATCGGTACCACTCAGATTAGAGAAAACTTGAAGATAATTAAAACAAAGTCTGCTGAGGTATTAGCGGGAAGCAAAGAATTGCTTGCTGGTTACAATGAAGCTTCGACTGGACTAAATACTCCTAAAGGTCATTACGATAGTGTTGCGGTCGGTCTTGATATGTTGAATGAATCCCTTCTAGGAACGAAACAATATTTTGA
>JAQSXG010000355.1 GCA_029256785.1 Neobacillus sp. | reverse complement strand
ATTCATCCTAATGATTCTTCTGTGTTACTAAACAAAGACATGAATTTCACACCCTATAATAAAAAAAGCATGTTCTCTTAATAAAATGTACCCTTTGTAAAGGACAATTCAAAAAAGAACATACTTTTATTTATTTAATCATTTATCTGTTTTATTGCTTCAGTCATTCCTAGTTGTTCAATTTTCATTAAACAAGTACAAATTTCTTCTTTTAACCCTTCTATTGCATTAAGATTCATTTTCCAAATCTTTTCCTGAGCCAATACTGTTTCTACAATGGTTTCTATACAATCTTCAGTACCATCATAACCAGACCATAGCTTTTTATACATTTCTAAAACCTCTTGATCATCTTTCAGTCCTAAGTTGTCCTGATTCTGATAAAGCTTTATTAAAGAAGCCAAAGAAAATACCAGTCTTTTTGGAAGTACCCCTTTTCTATCTTTATATGCCAATAGTGATGGGAGTACTCTGGTTTCAAATTTTGAGTGAGAATTTAGCGCAATGCTGATTAAAAAATGCTTAATAAATGGATTTTTGAATCGGTCTAGCACCGCATTGGCAAAGTAGTCTAATTCTTCCTTTGGTAGATCTAATGTAGGTACAATTTCTTCGAAAATAGTTTCTTTGATAAACCTTCCAGCAGTTTTATCTTCCACGGCTTTTCTTACTGTTTCCAAGCCATATAATAGGGAAACAGGTACCATGCTTGTATGAGCACCATTTAGTATTCTTACTTTTCTAGTTCGATAAGGTGTCAGATCCTTTACAAAAATTACATTCAAATCTGCCTTATCTGCTGGAAATTCTTCTGCTACAAAGTCAGGTCCCTCTATTACCCATAGATGAAATTGCTCCCCTTCTACAACCAACTTATCTTCATAACCTAATTCCTGCGTGATTTCTTCGATTGTATCCTTCGGAAACCCTGGAACAATTCGATCTACCAAGCTGTTACAGAAGGTGTTGGCCTCTTCTACCCACTGGATAAATGACTTCTCCAAATTCCATAGTTCAGCATATTGTAGAATAGTATTTTTAAGATTTTCTCCATTCTTTTCAATAAGTTCGCAGGGAATGAAGATTAATCCCTTATCTTTAGCGCCACTAAAGTGTTTGTATCGCTCATAAAGTAGGGCTGTCACTTTTCCTGGAAAACTGTTTTGGGGCTTGTCCTCTAAGCGGTCCTTTTCATCAAATACAATACCTGCTTCCGTAGTATTGGAGATGACAAAACGTAGTTCTGGGTTTCTGGAAACTTCATGATACTTCCCATAATCTCTGTAAGGATTAATCCCTCTGCTGATGGCTTCAATGACAGTTTTTTCTCTTACGACTTCCCCATCTTTAATACCATTTAAATACAGTGTATAAAGACCATCTTGATCATTCAGCATATCAACCAAACCTTGTTCTAATGGTTGTATCACCACAATACTCGACCTAAATCCAATCTTTTTATTCATTAAATCAATCATCCAGTCAGTAAATGCTCTTAGGAAATTTCCTTCTCCAAACTGTAACACTCTCTCAGGATATTCAGCATGTTTATGGATTTCTTTATTTAGTTTCATCAATGACCCTCCTTAGTCAAATTTCACAAGCACCTTTAATTTGGAACCATCATTATTAGTTAATACTTCAAAAGCATCTATCACATTTTCTAATTCAAATATATCAGTCACCATTTTATCAATCTCTACTGCCCCACTGGACACTAAATCAATCAATGGCACAAAATCATTTAAGCTGTTTCTGGAACCATACACATCCAATTCCTTTTTCAGTAGAATAGAATGATTAAAGGTTGTCTCTTTTTTGCCGTTACCGATGAGTACGACTTTTCCACCAAAAGCTGAAAAATCAATGGTACTTAAAAAAGTTTGAGGCAATCCTGCGGCTTCAATACATACATCCATGCCGTTACCCTTGGTAAATTCTGCAACCCGTTCTTTTAAATCCTCTTTTGCGCTATTGATCACGCCGTCAGCACCCATCATTTTTGCATGCTCTAATCTTCCATCAAATACATCCGTAATATATACCTTTGCACCTCTCAATTTTGCAGAAATCATTGCAAACATTCCGATAGCTCCTGCACCAAATACCAAAACGTTATCTCCCTTTTGTATATCTCCCCTATTTACAGCATGATAGCTGATAGAAAAAGGTTCTATTAATGCCAACGTCTTGGCCGATAACCCTTTGCCATTATAAATTCTTTCAATCGGCATAGTAATATATTCTGCAAAGGAGCCGTCTCTTTGAACGCCCATGGTCTCATTGGACTCACAGCAGTTTACCTTTCCTCTCTGGCAGGAATAACAACTTCCACAATTAAAATATGGATTTGCAGTCACAAGCATCCCCTTCTCTAGACCGTAATCATTTGCTTCAATCTGTACGATTTCAGCAGAAAATTCATGACCTGGAATTCTCGGATAGGTTGCGAAAGGTTGATTGCCTGTGTAGGTTGCGATGTCAGAGCCACAAATTCCACAGTATTTTATTTTCAAAAGAGCCTCTCCCTTTTTAGGAATAGGTCTATCGATCTCAACAACCTCAACGTTACCAGCTTCTTTTATATGAACAACTTTCATTTTTTCCATGTTTTCTCCTCCAGTACTGCCATTAAAAAGAGCCCATTAGCTACAGTTCTTTGTATCTGTTATTCATTTACACTAATAGATTTTCATCAGGGCTGCTTCCCTGGCATTTGATAAGTGCTTTCGTATGGTTCTCTCTATCTTTACTTCATCCCTCGCAATTAAAGCGTCAATGATCTCAAAATGCTCGGGTCTTGATCTTCTTTCGATATCATCTATTTCTAAAGTAGACATTACACGAATTCTAAAGTCCAAATCGTATATCTCATTGACGAACCGAATTAGATGCTGATTATTTCCAGATTCAACGATATATTTATGAAACTCGAGATCTAGGTCAAAATACCTTATATCTATGGGTTTGCCTAAATCGAGCTTAATATTTTCAAATTTTTCTTTTAAATTAAGCAAATACTCTAAAGACATATTTCTACAGGCTAGCTTAGCCATATATGGCTCTACCATATCTCTTATTTGAAACACCTCGTGGATGTCTTTCGCGGATATGGGAGAAACGATCATTCCCTTTCTAGGGTAGATGGTTATAAACTTGTCTTGACTGAGTCTTAAAATTGCCTCTCTTACCGGCGTTCTACCAATCCCTAGTTCCTCAGCAATCTGAGCTTCTGATATGTCACTGCCTGGCATCCACTCACATGTAACGATTTTTTCTTTGATGAGCATATATGCTTTTTCCTTCAAAGGCAACTGCTTTTCTTTTGAAATCTTCACGAACGACCCCACCTAGCTACATGAATTTAAAATACATCCTCTTTTTTTTCTGCTGAAACCATCATTCTCTTTTGGACTATTCATTATTCTCTGATGAATAGCCCACCTCCTGCTTATCCTATAATTTTATCCGCTAATCTTAATCTATCTCTTAATAGAATAGGTTCACAACGCCCGTTGAGAAAATCGGGAAGAAAGTTAATAGTATCAAACATGTAAATAGAAGAATGTAGAAAGGCACTGCTTCCTTGATAAATGTTTTAATTTTACATTTTGTAATCCCACAGGTAACGAACATTAAGGTTCCCATAGGTGGTGTGATACAGCCAATGGCACTGTTAAAGATAAATATCATGGCAAAATGAATTTCATCGATTCCATAGGCTTTTGCTACGGGTGCCAACAATGGTACCAATACAATCATCGATGCATTTCCTTCGATAAACATCCCTACAAAAACCAAGAATACATTAACAACCATTAAAAACACATATTTGTTAGAAATCGTGCTGATGATTACTTCCGTAAGCTGCTGTGGAATTCTTTCTTTTGTAAGAATCCATGCAAAGGCAGAAGCAGCTCCAACAATAAGCATAATAGAAGAGGTGCTAGTAATGGTTTCTTTTAATCCTATAAGAACTTCTTTCATGCCCATTTCTTTATACACAAACCCAAGGAACAATGAATAAATAATGGCAACAGCACCGGCTTCCGTCGGAGTGAACATACCAATACGGATTCCACCAATGATAATAATCGGCAGCAGCAGCGGCAAGGCAGCACCTTTTAGAGCAGAAGCAAACTCTCTTGGAGCAATAAACTTCTCCCTTACTGGCTTATATCCACGCTTTTTGGAAATAACCGAGACAAGAATCATCATGGATGCACATAATAAAACCCCTGGTCCGATCCCTGCAATAAATAACTTACCAATGGAAACATTGGCGATGGACCCATAAATGATCATTGCGATCCCTGGGGGAATCAATGGCGTAATCATCGCTGATGCCGCTGTAACCACAGAAGCAAATTCCTTTGAAAAGCCTTTTTTCTCCATCTCAGGTACCAGCATTTTTGACTGCATCGCTGCATCAGCAAGGTTAGATCCAGACAATCCACCCATTAAGGTTGATAGTAATACGTTAACCTGCGCAAGTCCACCATTCATATGGCCCGTCAGTGCTTCGGCAAAGTTCATCACTCGTTTTGTAACACCGGAATAGTTCATGTATACACCGGCACACATAAAAAATGGTACGGCAAGGAGTGGAATGCTCTCAATTCCAGAAATAACACGTTGGGCGATAATCTGTGTCGGCACATTAGGCGTTAAAGCAAAATAGGTAATTGAACCGGCAAAAACAGAAATAAATACTGGAACCTTTAGAAACAAGAATGCTAGCATGACAATGGCCGCAAGACCTACAACACTAATACCCATTTTTACTCGCCTCCTATTACATCATTTTTTGAAAAGAGCTTTGACTGTACCGTCATTATTGTATAATTGATCATCATAAGGCCACAGCCAATTGGGAATGCTGAATAGATCACTGGATAAGGTATATCTAGAATATTTGTCAGTCTACCTGTTCTCGCCAATTGCCCTACAAGTTTGCCTCCATGAATCATAAAGTATAGGAGTACACCCATTACAACGACATAAATCACTACTTCTATGATTCTTTTCAAACTAACCGGAAACATATCTACTAAAACATCGATGGCCACATGGCTGTGGGTACGAAATGCTGCCCCTCCGCCAAAAAAAGCAATCCATACGAAACACCATAGCTGAACTTCCTCTAACCACATAATGGGACTACTAAAAAAATATCGAGTAATCACGCCTGTGAAAGTAACAGCGATAAGAATAACCAAGGTAATCCCAGTGATAAACAAATCCAGATTCAGCAGATAGTTCAATGCTTTATTCTCTGTTTTC
>JAQSXG010000354.1 GCA_029256785.1 Neobacillus sp. | reverse complement strand
ATTATACTGAGCCTGTTTCAGACTATAATTGTTATTTTACTCCAAGGTGTATTCCCAATAATGATCTGTCTTGTCATTACAGAGAAAACCCTCAAACAAGTCGCTAGCGATAAGCTGATCCATTTTTTTATGATCCGTTGCGATGAGAAAGAAGAAGCTATCCCATTCAATGGTAAACAGAATCTCTTTATCAGCCGAGTATAGGTAATAATCTTTGCCGCCGATCTCCTCACAGAATTCATATTCCGTTAATCGATCAAGATCTATAGTTGTGGTGTTTTCATAAAACTCGTCGGTTATCATGATCAAGTTCTTTCCCAAGAGTTTGAAAGCTTTATGGATAGCGATCTTTGAAAGCATACCAAAGGCACCTTCGGTCGGATGGTAGATACTTTCGCTATCCGTAGGCACCTTCGGTCGGATGGTAGATACTTTCGCTATCCGTATAATTGTTAAGCTTTTCCATGAGGTCCGGTCTCGTAAAATTCCGGTTTAGCCCACCTATAGAAGTCCTTAGCGCCGTATTAAGTTCCGCATAGCCTGTTAGGGTTGAGCCGTTCACGATATTTTTCCAAGGTGTTACTTTACCCTTCCTAAAAATTTCTTCATCGGCAGGGTATCGGTCATTGTCGTAACTATAGATTTCCCTATTCGCTTCGGGAAGTTTTTTTAACAGATCAATTTGCTTCAGCGCTTCTTCGTGCGATAGTAACTTGGCTTTTTTTAGATTAGCTTTTTCAGTTTCCTTTCTGTCAAGTTGAAAGAAGGGGAGGAGTGCAATGAAAACGCTGTCATAATGATCTTCGAAATGCTTTTTTATCGCCCCATCATAAGGGTATAACCTTTCCTCGTCAAATATGTTACCCATAAAATATTGGTCAAATATGAATAGTCTTTATTTCAAATCCAATATATGTAATTTTATGGAGAGCTGAAAATTTGAGAAAGCCGCCCGAAACTATAGCACAAAGTACACATCCTATACTTTTTCCACTGTTCTCGTTCCATATCGGCTATCCCGCCAACACCTTAACAATGACATACATTCAAAGGTATTGGCTTCTAGTTTACTTCTTTTATCGTCTATTGTATCTGCCACTTGAAGGTAATAATCTTCCCATAATTGGAGATTTTGGTACTGTTGATTATCAAGTTTCGAAAACTGATGACCATTCAATTCGGACCAAATGAATATTAAGAATCCCTTTCTATTTCATAATCTCCCCCAACTTCCTCACCAACCTTTCCCGCTCATCGCTTCCTGTGGTCGAAAAGCGGAGTAGGGGAAGACCATATTTTTTCAGAATGGCATCTTTCATCTTGTCGCGTTCCGATTGTTTTCCTTCTACAGCGTGATAAGCATAACCATCCACTTCGATCGCTAGCACCGGATTCTTACCAAGTTTGTTGAAGATCAAAAAATCCAGATGCGTCATGTGATGGCTTGCATACTTTGCTTCAGCAGGTGTCAAGAGTGAAAAATCGTCGATCAGACTTCTTAATGGGAAATGGAGAAGCACATCGTATTTTGAAAACCGGTCATCGGACAACACAGAATGCACCAGTGTATACATCAGGTTTTCGCTGTCAAATACCGATTTGATATGCTTTTGGGACAAGATCCTACGTCGCCTTTCCTCATAGCCTTTATACAGGTAATCAAAGATTGAATGCAGCTTGCTTTGTATGATGGTGAAATTGTTGTATTCGATATAACGGATCAGGTCTGCAATATTACTTTCATTTTCAGATTCGTTACCATGGACCGATAGGACCAGCTGATCTTTGGCACGGGAAATCGCCACATTTAGCCGATTGGGATTATCCGTAAATTCGGAGATCTCATTATCTACCGTTGAGAGGATAATCACATCATTTTCTCTACCCTGAAACTTATCAACCGTGTCAGCTATGATTTCAGTTCCCTTGAATGTAGCCTGCAAGGCACTTGTCTGATTGCGATAAGGTGTCACAATGCCTAAGTCAACCGAGGCAAGCTGCTGTTGTGGGATAATCTCTTGTAGGATAACATCAATCTGCCGCTGATTCATCCGTCCGCGGGCATGATTACCGGCTACAGTCCTGTACACTAGAAGAGGCTCACGCTCTGTTGTTGGCTCAGAGAGGATAATGAGCTGATCGTTGTAGAATTTTCGGTTACAGAATTCAATAATCTTTGGATGGCAACGGTAATGTTCTTTCAGCAGTATTTTATGTACATCAGGGAATAACTGTGTAATGGATGCAAGTAAACTGTTTTTCGCATAATGATAAGGTTCAGACAGCTCGAATGAATGAAAGATTGCATCCGTCTTTTGTGCCATTGTCGCATCTACTACATTCGGCA
Organism: Neobacillus sp.; assembly: GCA_029256785.1. Taxonomy (GTDB): domain Bacteria; phylum Bacillota; class Bacilli; order Bacillales; family Cytobacillaceae; genus Neobacillus. The sequence continues at coordinate 3,358 of JAQSXG010000354.1, read as the reverse complement.
GCTGTTTGAGATCACCGACAATAACGGCACGTTTGGCGCATGACAGGGCCAATGCACCCGTTGCCAGATCCACCTGCGAAGACTCATCAATGATCACATAGTCATAGACCATATGCTCAGCCAGGCACCTTCGCAGCGAATAGGTGGTACTCATGATGACAGGATAGTCTTCGATGAAACTGGAGGACTTACCACGCAGATCAGCCTCCTGATATATCGGACGATCCTTGTCCTGATACCTGTTGTAAAGTACATTTTTAAAAAGCCGCATCGCGATTTCCGTATACTCGCGCATTTTTGCATCAAAGGAGAAGTTATGTAAAGCCTTTTCCAATGACCCGATACGAGATGCCAGTTCCGCAATCTTGGTTCGATAATAAGCCGACTGAGCGATCCTGATCATGTCCCAATGCGATAAGGTATAAAAGCCCTTATCTTTGATACGGTACCTGAAACGATAGATTAGTTTCTTCCACCAGTTAAACTGTTTGCCAGTTTGTTCCTGCTCGGTGACGGAATTCCAAAGTGCCAGTAACCGATCTGATGAGAGGTTACTATTCAGTTTAAAGTCTGCGATTGATTTCACAGTATTCAGAAAATGCTGCTGTTCCGTTCTTATGTTTTCAATAAGGAGTTTCAGCGTGGCCAGCTCGTTCTTCTGTGCTAGTTTTTCGGTGAGTTGTAGCAGGAGCTCGCTATTCTGTTGTTTTAACTGAGTCAGCTGCTTCTCCGTTAACTGAAACTTGGATAGGTCAGGAATGTTCGATTGCGATTCTATAAATTCCCTTTTATTTTGGTTGCTTCCCAGCAAAGCAGCGATAAAGGAAAGACCATTCTTATGCAATTTTTCATACACATTTTTCGTTGCCGAGTTATTACTTGAAACCACAGCTACACTTTGACCATGTATGACAGCGTTAGCGATTATATTGAGGATCGTCTGTGTTTTACCTGTACCCGGAGGGCCCTCAATAATACTCAGTGGGTTGGCAAAGGCATTATTTACAGCCTCTTTCTGACTAAGGTTGAAACCAAAGGGGAATATTTCAATAGGAGAGGAAGGGAAACAATCCCCTGGTTGTGATTCATTTAGATAATTTGATAGGATGGCATATTCAGGGATAAATGATATTCTGTCGTAGCTATCCGATAGAATGTTTTTTCCTTCATCGGATTTAAGTCCAACGGCATCTGCAATCGCTTTTAGATAATTGAATTTTGTCTGGGCTTTTTTGCTCTGCAAAGCAGATTTGATGACCTGAACTTTATCCTTGTTGTACGTATATTTTTTATTACTGCTTTTGAATGATACAATACATTTCTCGCCTACGAAAGAATAGGACTGGATATCGTTGGTCTTATCCTTTCCATCGATATAGATGGCTTCTTTCTGTGAGAATTTATTTGTGTTGTGCATCTGAAGGTTAATTAATAATACACTCTTTATTATAAAATTATAAAAACTTCCATATTGCTTTCCAAATAAAACGCTACAACAAGTGAGGTGTAAATTTACTAATTTCTTCCTTTATCTATTATATTCAATGCATTATAATCTGATTCTGTGTATATTATTTGTTTTAACGATGTATATGAATAAAAAAATATTTAAATTTGTTTGAGGGGAGACCCAACCATTTATATAATCTTAAAATATCATTTATTTTGTCGATTAAATCCAAACAATTTACGCTTGCTCAAGTTTATGCTGTAGAGGTAATACACGAACTTATTGACAGTGCTAATTTACCGTTTGTGGTAGGAGCGATAGATAAGACTACACATGAGCGAGCCGAATATGTAGTCAAATTAAATGCATCCGAACGCATGGTACCGTATGGTAGGATGTTTGAGCTCATTGGTTCATTTATGGCAATTGAGTTAGACCTGTCAGTTGTAGTACCTGTAATAGTTGACGTGAGTGAAGATTTTATTGAGCTTCAGAAAGGAAAAGATCATTTTCTGCGTTGTAGTAAAAGTCTGGGATATAATTATGGATCCGAATTTGTTAAAGGTTTATCGATCTTAGACAACCATATTGCTTTGACAGGCAAACAAAAAGATGTTGCTCAGGAAATTCTGGCATTCGATATGCTTATAGGTAATGTAGATAGAAATGCAGAGAAGCCAAATATGATTACTGATGGCAATAAATTATTGCTATTAGATCACGAAGCTGCTTTTGCATTTGTTAGGGCATTGCCATGGGACAAAAATATTGAACCGTGGAATTTTAATGAGTTAGATAAAGGCGTACTGTTTAAACATTGCCTATTCAGTAGAGTCAAAGGGAATATAGGGCAGCTTGATGGATTCTCTGAAAAAATGACTAGATTTGATGACGATTTTTGGGAACGAGCTAAATCTATTATACCAAACGAATGGTTCTCTGAAGACAGCTTTAATATTATCAAAGCCCATGTTGACTTGATGGTAAAAAATAGAGCTACATTTATCCAAAATATCAAATTATTATTATCATGAAAAAGTTCCAATATCAAGTATTACAATTTTGCCCTGACAAGGTCACGGGGGAATTTCTGAATGTTGGTATTGTTGTTTTTGACCCAACTAATCAGAATCTAGCCTATCGGATTTTGCATAAAGTAGGGTCTATTGGGCAATTGTTTGAGCAGGCCAACACGCGGTATCTAATCAAACAACTAAATACCATTCATACCAGTTTGAATAAAATAAAAAATGCTATTGAGCGCGATAAACTTGGCATGAATGTTTTTAAATCAGTTGATGAACTAACAAGAAAGGCATTTGTCAGAGATGACAGTGCATTGTTATTCTCCGATATTCGACATTCACTAGACATATCTATTGATCATTTAGTTGATTATTTGGGTGAGCGAATGTTAACGGTAGGTAAGATTGAAATTGATCAGGACATCAAATCTGATAAAGAGGTATGGACCAAAATGTTTAAACGTTATTTTGATGACCGGGGTATTTCTCCATTATTAAGTCCTCGCACTGTTAAGACTAAGTATGATGAGATATCATTTGAACATACCTGGAAAAATGGTCATATTAACTTCTTCGAATCCGTAAATTTTGATCTTCAAAAAGAAGATACAATTAAGAATAAAGTACGTCGTTGGGCTGGCCAGATTGAGGAACTTAAGACCGTAGGCGAGGAACTACACCTTTATATTCTTGCCAATATGCCAGATGCTAACGATCAGATGAGTGAATATATTTCTTCTTTTCTTTCAGACAAGTCTTCAAAAGATGTTCGTGTCGATATAGTCAAGTTAAATGAGGCTGATAACTTTGTAAATGATCTTAAAGAAGAGATAGTCAATCACCCATCTTGATATCATAAATATGAAAAGCGTAATTCTTTTAC
>JAQSXG010000353.1 GCA_029256785.1 Neobacillus sp. | reverse complement strand
ATATATTTGCGATCTAAAAGCGCTTCAAGTGCTGTGATAAATGGATTTTCCATTCTATGGCCTCCTAAATATGAAAAGAATACCTTGCAAAAGGACTCATGATATTGTGAGCGGTTACATATTCAAGTGATGCACAAACTTTTGCTACAACCCTATTACTCTACTAATATAATAAAACTAAATTAATAACATATCAATAGTAAAAACGCAGTTAATCTAATATTACAAACGGGTGCTTATGCGGCCGAGCTTAGGCCGTATCATATAGCAGGTGGGATTCCTGTCGAGTAAGCCATTTGTTCATAGTGAGTCTTGGAGGGCTAAAGGTTACTTTAGTCTTTAAGCGTAGACAGTTAGATGACGGGGCGGAAGCCAAAAGGTCGAAGGGATTGAGCTCCATCATGTTAGTAAATCAAGAGGGCTGATACCTTAAGCGCAACAGAAAGCTAAATTTTATCATTCATTATAGGCAACAAGGATTCACAAAATTGAAGTGGGGGTCTTTTGTCGGAGAAGGTTAAAAAGTTACTATTCAAAAATATAATGGAACCTAATTTTAAGTAATAATATTTTATGGATTTGAAAAAGATAGTATTGAAGAAGGGAGGGATTGCGAATGTATGTGAGTAAGAGGGCAAAAGGATTGTTCGTTTTGCTTGCAATGATTTTGCTTTTTACAACAATTCCAGGGACACTCAGCGTATTTGCTGAATCCGGTGTTGTAACAAAGCCGCTGGAGACGGGTAAAGTGATTGAGGTAGATTTGAACGATGATTTCTTTAATCCGAAAGTCATCACCATTGCGAATGGAACAACCACAACGGTGATATTGAAAAACAAAGGTAAGAAGAAGCACACCTTCACAGTGGAAAAACTTGGTGTTGACGCGGAGGTCCAGCCGGGAATGGAAAAAACCATCACCATGAATCCGAAACAGACTGGTACATATGAACTAATATGTCGATACCATTTCCAGGAAGGAATGGTTGGGAAAGCAATAGTGAAATAAAAAGCAGGGCCAATAAGGCCTTGTTTTTTATTAGGATAATAAATAAAAGTTCCACCTCTACTTAAAATGTTCCCTTGATTTTTTTTCGATTCATTAAATCCATGTTAGAGATTTATCGAGATTAAATATAATTGTATAGTGATGATTCATGGAACAATTTCAAAAACAGTCCCTTGGTTAAAATCAGTCACTTTCATAGAGCCATAAACTCCTAAATATAATCTGGTTTGGTCTAGATTCGTGCCCAAACTAACATAATAGGCTGATTGAGACCCAAAATCATAATTGGTTTCAATAACACTAAAATCATTTTGTTTACCATCTGGTCTTACGGTCGTATAAGCTAAAGCTCCTCTAACATGAGGTTGAGATTCTTTCCGGGCAAGATCGGTAAATACAACACTTCCAGTTAAAGGGATTCCATGTCCCATATAGGCTTGGACTCCAGTAAGTGCAGTTCCGCTAAACTTATCAGGTCTTTGATCTTTATGAAAATAACTAGTTAAAGGCTGAAGACGACTTCCCGAAAGTGATACAGCTTCATTGTAATAAGCCAAAGTTTTTTGATCTAAAGTCGAATTTTCAATGCAGCCCCTTATAAGAGATGTAGGAAAAGCACCTTCCCACCCCCGCCATCCAAGGTTTATTAGTTCAGATTTCATTATAGAGGCTTGAACAAGCTGAGTAACCGGTAAGAATTTATAATGAACGAAAGAAGATATTGACTCTACCAAATCCTGTCCGACATTTCCCACATATTTGATGTAATGGTTATTTAACCTTTGATATGAAATGCCTGGAATATTGCGAACCCCTTTGGCCATTACCGAAAGTGTTTCCTGAATAGGTGCGGGAAGTTCATTAAAACGTGTGACTACGGGGGGATTATGAATAGATGTATTTTTAGCAACATCAATTTCAACTATTTTTCCGGCTATTTCCATATCTTCCTGGCTTAAATTAAAAGGGTCATAGCCTGCTCCGCCATCTCCGGTTGTTAACACAAGTTTTCCTGTTTCAGGTGAAAAGTTTAAGCTGTTGATACCGTTATGATTTAAAAATGGTCTTCTTAAGTTAAGTAATGTCCGTCGTTTTCGAGGTTGCCCATTCGATTGTAAAATCCATTCCTCAACTGTATCAATATGATTATATTGTGTTTCTCTATTGATCCACTTAAGGTTTAAAGTTTTGGGGTCACACGGGTCAGGGTTAAAGCCTTCAGGAAGAGCACCTGGACCTTGTGATCCAGCGACTGAATAATGAAGATAGAACAAACCGTTATAATAAAATCCGGGATGAAACGCAAGCCCCAGTAATCCCCGCTCATCATATCCACCAGATCCTCCTAATTTTAAGATTCTCGGGCGAATATCTAAAAAAGTTCTAATCGCGTCGTCGCCTATGTAAAAAATCTCTCCTACCTGTGTTGCAATAAATAATCTTTCCATTGAGTCACCTGGAAGTATTGCTGTTTTCAAAACAGTGGGTAAATTAATATTACTAGCAATGGGCCGCAAACGAACCTTAACTTTTATCACCTAACATTTCAACTCCTTCTTATTGTTTTCTTTTATAAGAATATGATTAGAACAGTCTATTAGTACTAAATTAGGTCGGGGAATCTGACGAGCCAGGGCAGGATTTTAGGAAGTAAATAGCCGTTTTTTTATTATTGTGGGAAAAATAAAAAACCACTCAAAGTGGTTTATTAATCACGCATTGCTCCTGCTTCTCGGGAAGTCATTGCTCCTTGACCTTCGCTAACATCTTTTTGAATTTCTTGTTTTACTTTTTGTGCATCAGTGCCGGCAAATTCTGGTTTCATTATAGAACTCAAAGTCTCTTTAGATTGTTGCTCCTGTCGCATACAAGTCCTCCTCCATTTAGTTTAAAAATCTTATTATTTACAAATTACGTATCAGGCACTCCACTTTAAAAAAGTAAAAAATGGCATAGAGTCCTCCTTTACTGGGTTCACAATCAATAAAGTCCACTAAACCTGCTCATCTCTCCTTTTGAAAAAAATATCCTCCTCAATTGTTACTCTTTTTGTTTCTAAATTACCCAGTATTTAATAGTGCAAACAACTAATAAAAAGTTTCATTCCAAGAAATATTAGAAAGTAGATTTGTTTATATTGACCACTTTTACGGTCATTTTGTGAATTGTTGAATCTAAGTTATCAGGTCCGTTGATACTTTTCAGTAGCATAAGGGTTTAGAAACAGACATCTTAGGAGGATCTTTATCATGGCAGTTACAGAGAAAACAGTAAATAATGCACAAACTGCTTCTGAAATAATAAATGACTTAGTTGCAAAAGGACAAAAAGCGTTAAAAGAATTTGAAAGCTTTAATCAAGAGCAAATAAATAAAATTGTTCATGCAATGGTTTTAGCTGGTTTAAGTGAACATATGCTGCTTGCAAAAATGGCGGTAGAAGAAACTGGTCGCGGTGTTTATGAAGACAAAATTATAAAAAATATATTTGCAACAGAGTACATTTGGAATTCCATCAAAGATAATAAAACAGTCGGCGTAATAAGTGAAGATAAACAAACAGGCATCATTGAAATAGCCGAGCCGGTTGGTGTAGTTGCAGGTGTAACGCCAACGACGAATCCTACATCAACCACTATGTTTAAATCCATTATCTCGATTAAAACCAGAAATCCGATTATTTTTGCCTTTCATCCCTCTGCACAAAAATGTAGTAGAGAAGCTGCAAGGATTCTTTTAGAAGCTGCAGTGAAAGCGGGCGCTCCAGAAAACTGTATACAGTGGATTGAAGTTCCTTCATTAGATGCTACAAAGAGCCTTATGAATCATGATGGAGTTGCTCTTGTTTTAGCAACAGGCGGTGCAGGCATGGTTAAATCCGCTTATAGCACAGGAAAACCAGCTTTAGGTGTTGGACCTGGTAATGTTCCTTGCTATATTGAAAAAACGGCTAAAATTAAGCGTACCGTTAATGATGTAATCATATCCAAAACATTTGACAATGGAATGATTTGTGCATCCGAGCAAACAATTGTTGTTGATGAAGAAATATACGATGAAGTGAAAAAGGAATTTATTGAGAATAATTGTTATTTCGCTACACCAGAAGAGAAGAAGAAATTAGAAGGTCTTGTTATCAATGAAAACACTTGTGCTGTAAATGCCGACATTGTTGGTAAATCCGCTTATGAAATTGCATCTTCTGCGGGTGTGAACGTACCAGAAGATACCAAGATCCTCATTGTCGAATATGAGCGAGTTGGAGAACCTTTAACAAGGGAAAAATTAAGTCCAGTATTAGCCGCAATTAAAGTGAAAGGAAAAGATGAGGGGTTCGATACCTGTCAAAAAATCCTGGAATTTGGCGGACTAGGACATTCTGCCGTCATTCATAGTAGTGATGATAAGATTCAAAAAGAATTTGGACTGCGGGTAAGGGCTTACCGAGTTATTTTAAATTCACCTTCTACGCATGGAGGAATCGGTGATTTATACAACGCATTCATCCCTTCACTGACATTAGGCTGTGGTTCATATGGGAAAAACTCGGTATCCGCTAACGTCACTTCTGTTCATTTATTAAATTTCAAAAAGTTAGGAAGAAGAAACAACAATATGCAATGGGTAAAACTTCCACCAAAAATTTATTTTGAACGATATTCCACTCAGTATTTAGAGGATATGGATAATATACACAAAGTCTTTGTCGTAACGGATCCGGCGATGGTTAAACTTGGCTATGTAGATGTCATTAAATATCATTTAGAAAAACGAAGTGAAAGTGTAATAATAGAAATTTTCTCTGATGTTGAACCAGATCCATCAGATATAACTGTCATGAAAGGCGCCGAGCGCATGAGAGCATTTGAGCCGGATACTATTATTGCGTTTGGCGGAGGCTCCGCAATGGACGCTGCAAAAGGTATGTGGTTGTTCTTTGAATATCCTGATATGACATTAGAGGGTCCAAAACTAAAATTCCTAGATATTCGAAAACGGGCATACAAATACCCTGAATTGGGTCGTAAAGCACAATTTGTAGCCATTCCGACCACTTCAGGTACTGGTTCGGAAGTAACTCCATTTACAGTAATTACGGATAAAACCAACAATATTAAATATCCGTTAGCGGATTATGAGTTGACACCTGATGTAGCGATTATTGACCCTCAGTTTGTCACAACCGTTCCGAAAAGTATAACAGCAGATACCGGTATGGACGTTTTAACTCATGCTATTGAAGCATATGTAAGTGTTTTAGCTAACGATTATACCGACGGACTTGCTTTACAAGCGATTAAA
>JAQSXG010000352.1 GCA_029256785.1 Neobacillus sp. | reverse complement strand
AGCTTATAGAAGGAGCTTTAGAAGTGTGTCAGAGCTTATCTGTATCCCATAGACTGTTTGTTATCACTAATGGTATAACCCAAACTCAAATAAAGCGATTGAAGCAGTCAGGCTTATATGAATTTTTTGAAGACATTTTTGATTCTCAAAGCATTGGGTTTCAAAAGCCATCAAAAGAATTTTTCGATTACGTGATGAGTCATATTAAAGATTTTAATATAAAGGAAGCACTAATTATCGGGGATTCTTTAAACACTGATATAAAAGGTGGCCTTCTGTCAGGAATTGATACCTGCTGGATTAACAAAAAGTCACAAAAATGCTCTGCAGAAATTCAAAGTACATACACGATTACAAGCTTAGTGGAATTATATGACATCTGCACCCCTATAAAATTATAATAATACGAAGTTCAGGGGGCTCTCTGAACTTCGTATTAAACCGGTAATTCAATATCCCCTATTCCCTGCTAACTTAGACCGGTAATTAGTTTATTTTCTAAAACTATTAAAAGGTGAAGAAATGACTGAAACTATACAGAATCTGATTTTAGAGCTGAACCAAAACAATATGTCCGGTTATTTTGTTGAAGATAATAATGAGTTAATTGATCTTTTATCAAGGTTTATTAAGCCGGGTGATACTGTTGGATGTGGTGATTCCGTTACATTGGAAGAAACGGGAGTATTGGACTTTCTTCGTAATGGCAATTTCAATTTTTACGATAAGCATAGGACGGACATAACATCAGAGGAAAAACGTGAAATATATATAAAGAATTTTTCAGCAGATACATTTATAACTGGTGCAAATGCTATTACCCTTGATGGCAAGTTGTTTAATATTGATGGAAATGGAAGCCGAGTCGCCCCTATTCTTTACGGGCCAAAACAGGTATTAGTTGTAGCAGGAATTAATAAGTTGGTCAATACAGTTGAGGATGCAGTAAAGAGGACAAGACAGATTGCGGCTCCTTTGGATGCGAAAAGACTTGAGAAAAATACCCCATGTACTAAACTTGATAAATGCATCGATTGCCGGCATAAAGAGAGAATATGCAATGATTTTGTTTTAATCACAGGACAATTTATTAAAGACAGAATAAAAGTAATCATTGTTAATCAAACGTTGGGATATTAAAATAATACGAAGTTCAAAGACCTCTCTGAACTTCGTATAAGACCGTTTTAATTATAATAGATAATTCAGAAAGGGACTTATAAAGTGGATGAGATCGTAAATCGAAGAAGCATTAGAACATACAACAATAAAGATGTTGACGATAGCACAATAATACATTTATTAGAAGCTGCCAGATTAGCACCTTCTGGAAGCAATACACAGCCTTGGAATTTTATTATCGTAAGATCAAATGTGACAAAAGCAAAAATTGCTTCAGTAGATCATAATCAAACGTGGATGATCCAATCACCAGTACATATTGTTTGTGTCGCAGATATTGGAGTTCGTATTCAAAACAGCATCGAAATGTCATTGCAGGAAGAAAGCCCAATGGAAGAGCTGAAACAAATTATTCGGGACACGGCGATTGCAGCTGAACATATTATTTTATCTGCAGAAGATATTGGCTTGTCTACTTGTTGGACAGCATGGTTTAAACAAAACGACATAAGACCAATCTTAGGTATTCCATCGGATAAGTATGTCGTTTGCGTTATTACAGCAGGTTATTCTGATGAAGCACCGAGACCGAGGCCAAGGAAAGATCTTGAATCACTTTTGCATTTTGAGAAGTGGTAATAAAACATTAAATAGAATACTCCTAAGTACATACGGCTTTCCAAACTTTGCGTAGGACCAGTAATCTATGTTCTTATCAAGTCATGAAAGAGGTAATTTAATCATGAATCGATGTGATTGGTGTAAATCAGATGACCTATATATTAAATACCATGATGAAGAATGGGGCGTTCCAGTCCACGATGATAGAAAGCAATTTGAATTTTTAGTATTAGAATCGGCACAGTCTGGGTTAAGCTGGTTGACCATACTTAGAAAAAGAGAAAATTACCGAGTAGCTTACGATAATTTCGAACCGGAAAAAGTAGCAGTATATGATGACAAAAAAATAGATGAGCTTCTCTCAAATCAAGGAATCATTAGGAATAGAAGAAAAATTGAAGCCTCAATCAACAACGCACGTAAATTTTTAGAAATACAAAGAGAGTTTGGCAGCTTCAACTGCTATATCTGGAAATTTGTAAATCAGCAGCCAATTATGAATAGCTACCAAAATATATCTGAAATACCTGCGACTTCAGCTTTGTCAGATTTGATCAGCAAAGATTTAAAGCAAAGAGGTTTCCGCTTTCTGGGCTCAATTACAATTTACTCGCATATGCAGGCGACAGGTATTGTGAATGACCATGTTGACTCTTGTTTCAGAAAACACGGTTGCACAAATTAATCTATTCGGCACTTCATTATTTTAATTACATGAAGTTAACGAATTCTTCTGAACTTCGTATAAGATCAGCAATCGACCACTGGAGTGAGTGATTTACGAAGGTAATCATAGAACTGGTAGCAATTCTATTGATATTGTTTTCGGAAGCCGATAAATAAGTATTTACAAAATGATAAAGGAGCCTAATTATGCTTGAATACAGATTTGATACGCAGCTATTAATTGAAGGAAAAAATCTTTCAGAAGATAAAATAAACGAATATATTACTAAAAACATTGAAGGTGATTGCTTACTTGCAATCGGGGATGAGGAACTGATTAAAATTCATTTTCACACGAATACTCCATGGAAAGTACTTGAGTATTGTGCTTCATTAGGTGATATTCATGATATTGTTTTAGAAAATATGGAACGACAGGCGAATGGACTTCATTGCTAAACAATAAAATATAATACGAAGTTCAGGGTGCTTCCCCCAACTTTGTATAAGACCAATTACTATAAGATTGCAAGAAGTGATAAGTAGAATTAATATATAAAAATTTAATATGTAGGCGAAAGAAGGCTTATTGAGTGAAGAGTGAAATCAAAGAACTAATATTGAACCTTGGAGCGGATGTGTGCGGGTTCGTTAACGTTGACCGTTTTTCTGAGGCACCTGCCGGCTTTCATCCAAGAGATATTTTGCCCGACTGCAAATCAGTCATCGTGTTCGGCATTGCTCTTCCCAAAGGGCTGACAAAAGTCGAACCGAGACTAATATACGGCCATTTCAACTACAGTACATGTCCAGAGGTCGATTGGGTTGCGTTCAGAGCAGCAAAAGAGATTGAAAGACTCTGCGGCGGGTATGCGGTTCCTCTCCCCTCAGACAGCCCTTACGAATATTGGGATGCGGAAAAGCTGGAAGGCCGTGGCTTGATATCTATGAAACATGCCGCCGTGCTCGCAGGAATCGGAACACTCGGCAAAAGCACCTTACTGCTAAACGAAAAATACGGCAATTTGTTGACTTTGGGAGCAGTCCTTACCGATCTCGACCTTGATTCCGACCCACTGGCGGAGAGTATCTGTATTGAGGGTTGCAACCTGTGTATCAACAACTGCCCGTCGCAGGCGTTGGACGGCCAGCGCGCAGATCAGGCAAAATGCAGGCCAAATACATACGGAACCAATGCCAGAGGCTTTGATACCGTCAACTGTAATAAATGCAGGGTGGTCTGTCCAATGAGGTTCGGAAAGAAGAAAGTGCATTAATTTGATTCTCTTGCATTTTCAATGTTTCCCATTTCTAAGACTCGACCATCCGAAATATTTTTAGATTTGATAACTATATCGAGTGTTATTATAACAATTTTAAAAAACATATTGTTTTTCATTTTAAAGCATGTTAAGTTGATAACAGACCGGTCAATAAACAATAAAGGAACATGCTTATGAAACTGAAAATTGAATCTATTCCAGCGTATAAAATCGCTTATATAAGACAACTCGGCCCGTATGGTCCAAGAAATATCCAGGCAATGGAGGCAATTAAAAATTTTGCAAGAACGAATGATTTGTTTGCTGAAGAATCCATCATATTGGGAATTGCGCAGGATAATCCTGCTGTGACCAGTCCAGAGGATTGCCGATACGACGCCTGTCTCGTTATTTTTAAAGATTACAGTATAAATGATGATCATGTAAATTCAGGAGAGATTACCGGAGGGAAGTATGCCGTTTTCACCATAGCCCATACTGCGGAAGCAGTTCAAAGAGCATGGTGTGATATTTTCCCGGAATTACAAAAACTGGGATATCAGCTGAATGATACAAAACCGATTATAGAAAGATATGCCGTCAATATGGTGCAGAATCATACCTGTGAAATCTGTGTGCCGGTATACTAAAATGATTCTTATCAATTGATGTAGACTCAGTTAACATAAATCGTTAACTGAGTTTCTTTTTTACTGATTATAAAGAATACTCGCATCATTTAATGAGGAACTTCAATAAACGTAGAAAATCGAACGAATTTGTGCTATAATCATGCGTGCATTTCGCGAAAGGAGAAAACAAAATGGTATTGATCATTGCCGAGAAGCCGAGTTTAGCCAGAAATATTGTTTCGGGTATCGGGGAAATGAAAAAGGTTGGCAACTACTATGAAGGCAATGGATATATTGTCACTTGGGCTTTCGGTCATTTGTTCTCTCTTTGCGATATTGAAGACTATGCCGGGCCTACTTCTACCGGTAGATGGTCGATGGAAAATATTCCGTGTTTTCCGCAGAAGTTCAAATTCCAGCTGCGCAAGGATGCGAATAAGCAGGTAGATTCAGGGGTTAAAAAACAATTTGATGTTATCACGGTACTTTGTAACCGTGAAGATGTTGATACGATTGTTAATGCAGGGGACTCTGACCGTGAAGGAGAAATCATTATTCGACTATGTGTGATGAATGCTTTGAAAAGTGAAAAGAAATTATCCCGGCTTTGGTTGCCGGATCAGACTCCGCAAACCGTATCGAAGGCACTAACCGATATGAAGGACGAAGCCGAATACAATAATCTCGCCAACGAGGGCTTTGCCAGAACTTATATTGACTGGCTGTATGGCGTGAATCTTACGCGCTACGCCACACTAAAGGCCGGTGGGTTGTTACGCGTCGGCCGCGTTATTGTTCCCATTGTAAAAGCAGTCTATGACCGGGATATGGCAATCAAAAATTTTGTTCCGGATATATATTATGCAATTGTCAGTAAAGAGCAGACAAACGGTGAAGATATTGAGCTGACAAGCAAACAAAGGTTTGAAAAAAATGATAAACGCAAGGCAGAAGAATTATGTGGCAAATACAATGCCGAAAAGGCAATTGTAACAGATAAAAAGACGAAAAAGG
>JAQSXG010000351.1 GCA_029256785.1 Neobacillus sp. | reverse complement strand
TATATTTGTCGTAAGCCTATGCTGAAGATTAAACGAAAGATTGGAGGATTGGTTACTTGAACTTTTATCATACGTGGATATATCAAAATATCATAAATGCACAGTGGTTAGTATGGGCAGTAGTCATATCTGTCTTCACACTAAGCTTCCTCTCGCCAATCCTAACGTGGGCCGTGATAAATAGTCGGTCCCTAATAAAATTCAACAAGAAAAAGTAGGATATGTTCGGGGTCAGGGCTTTTTTCAGACACAAGAAGAACCGAGGGAACCTGCCCCTCGGTTTTATATATTGGTTATTGATTACAAGGATGGTTCTAGTGTTCCATCCTGCGATGATCTTTATTGTTTTTCAAACATTTTATTTTTTAGAAAGTCCATAAACACAGATTGAGGTTTACCTTTTAAATAAATAAAGTCGATACTAATATTTGTTTTTACAGGAGGTGTCATTTCTACCCTAAATAACTCTTCATTTTCTATTTCTTTTCTTACACAATGGTCAGGCAAGAAGCTAATGCCAAGACCTTGTAATACTAAGTTTTTAGCGGTTTCCATATTGTCGACTTCTACAAATATAGTAGGATTTACACCATTGCTTTGAAATAGACGGTGGATGATCAGCCAATCGATCGATCCATAATCAAAAAAGATAAGCGGCTGTTTACTTACATCCTCTACTGTTATTCTTTCTTCTTTTAAAAAAGAATGATTTGAAGGGACAACAAGACTAATAGGATCATTGTAAAGACGAATGGATTCTACTTGAGGGTGAGTTTCAGTTCGTATGATACCAAAGTCAACCTCTTTATTAAGGACCTTATGTAAGATATCTTTAGAATGTCCTGTGATGATTTGGATCCTAACATCCTTAAACTTCGCTTTAAAAGCTGGCAAAATTTCTGGGAGAATGTTGTTGGAAATGGACAACGCACTCCCAAGTACTAGCTCAAAAGGTACCGTTACTTGTTGTAATCCATACTTTGCTTCCTGATAGGATTGAAGAATTTTTTGTGCGTGTGGAAAGAAATATTCTCCCTTTTCAGTTAAAGAAATTTTGTTACCATTTCGATGAAAAAGCTTTATATTAATATCACGTTCAAGTGATTGAATACGTGCTGTTACCGAAGGTTGAGTTAAATAAAGAGCTTCTGCTGCCTTATTGAAACTACCCAGTTGGCAAACATAAATGAAGGCTTCAATATTTTCAATGTTCATATGTACTGCTCCTTACTTTCGTCCACCCTAACGTTTATCCATTTACCCAATCGCTTTAGCCACTTCTTTTTCAGTAGCTATTCTAATTGAGGATTTGGCTAAAATTTCTGTTGGGTCAATTATACAAAGGTTTTGGGATGAGTGAAGTACAAGAGGGATTTCTGTACAACCTGCTATGATCGCTTTTGCCCCTCTTTTTACTAATTCTTCAGCCACTCTTGAAAGGTATAAACGGCCTTTTTCTATATCACCCGCTTTAATCGCATAGATTCCTTCCATCACTTCTTTTTGCATGTCCATGTCAGGCAAAATCGTATAAATACCGTAGGATTGGCAACTATGTTGATACAGTTTTGTCTTTATTGTTCCATCAGTAGCTAATAACCCTACTTGCCTCCTATTATTTACCTGTAAAAAGCGAGCTGTTTCTAAAGGCATATGTAAAATTGGGATACTAATAGACTCTTGTATCGATTTATAGTAAAAGTGAGCAGTGTTGCACGCCATTACTAGAAAATCTGCACCCGCATTTTCTAATCTTTGTGCGGATTGGATAAGAAAAGGTGTAGGATCTTTGCCTTTCCCTAAAATAGCCGTGGTTCGATCAGGTATTTGTGAATAATTGTCGACGATAATATGGATATGATCCTGGTCTTTCTTTGCAGGTGTAAAAGATATAATTTTATTCATTAAATCCACCGTTGCTAATGGTCCCATCCCACCAATAATCCCCACTACCTTTTGCATTGTCTCCACCACTTTTTTTAAAATTATAATACATAACTTAATTATAATTTTTATACAAAGAGATGAATTATAGAAATAATCTATACACTAATAGAAATAATAAATGGATAAGGAAATCATATCATTCAGCTCATAATCCTTTGTTATTAATATGTGAAGTATTATTGAATTAACTGCGGGGTCTGACCACCGCTCTGTTAAAGTGTTCGAAAAAACACGCGATACATGTTTAAGAGAGTGCTAGTTTGGGCAGACTATTGGTAGAAACGTATTTAAGGGGGAAAGTAGAATGAAGGAAAATAATTTACTACTATCTAAGTTTACTAATGAAAAGGGATTTGAACTTAATAACTATCTCACACAGTTGTTTCATGTGGTTAGAGCTGACAATAGGGACGGTTCTACTCGGTCATCCTTATCACAAGAATGGTCCGCTAGATCCGTCCCAACTAGTATTAAAGTGATTTCCTAATCGGGTTATTCAAACATGAGCATTACCTGGTGAACCAATGCCCTATCGCAAACATGCACATCACTTTTTAGTGGCTAAATTTTCTCGATTATCAGCCAACGGCGGTTGCTCGAGCCAACCGTTTTTTATCAGGAGCTGCGCCCCATCCTCTGCATACAAACCTATTTCAGCCATAAATTTAGTGTAGTCAACTGCTAGATCTCTCCTTTGAGAAACGGATAAACCCGCACCATAATATCCAATGGCTGCTGAAACCAATGTGACAATATGAAACAGCATCAATTTATCTGAAAAAGGAGAAACAGTGGAACTCGTTACTTCAGAAATCCATGATTTTGGGGAAGATAAGTCTTCTTTTGTTAACCTGTTGCTAAACGTCACAAAATGACTTTTACAGATTTTTTTTCCTCTTTCGAAGAACTTTTGAAGTTCTTGTGATTGGCACACTTGTCCAAATCCCAATTCTAAGACAGCTTTAGCTGCGTCTTTTTTCATGTTAAAACTCATACCGCTAATTTCTACCACGTTCAACGGTCGTTTTTTTCCAAACCATCCTGCCAAATAACTTTTATCGTCTACAAAATCAACCTGACTTGGTGTATTAATCCTTGCCGTCTTACTATATAGCCCCTTGTTTAGCATGACAGTGATAACTCGTTTATGTAATTCCATTGTTTCGGTGTTGCATTTGATAAAATAATCCATTTGGTCTTCTCTGCTAGAGGTCGCAACCGCACCTGCATACCCTGTTAAACCAAGTAATGTCATCACATGCATATAATCCAGCATAAATGCATCGGTAAAGAGTGGAGGAGCGTTTAAATTTACATCTTCTTCTAAAGAAAATCCCTTTGGAACAGGAAAGTTCTCTTTCTTAAAAAATCCCGAAATTTCTACGACATGTGATTTTGCAAGACTAAGGGCAAATTCAAAAACTTCTTTAATCTCCTGGTCCTTTGCCTTTTCAATGGAATAAGTAATAATACAGATGGATAAGGAATCATTCATATACTGCGTCCAAAGGTTTGCAATTTCTGCTGATGTTAATTCCACATCAGGGGTACGTTCTTCCATAGAATTCCCTCCAAAGTTTTGCGTGATAAACCTATGTATTAAATTTCCAACCTTAGTTTATATGATATTATTATCAAACCAAAAAATAAAATTATGCTAAATACTTTTCTGGGGTCATACCCTTTAGTATGGTGGGGTTTTGACCCCCACTATGAAATACAAGAAAACCGAGGGAGCCGTCCCTCGGTCTTTATTTGTACTTTGTACAAATTATTTAACTTTGATGACGATTTTCCCTTTGGCATGGTGTGTTTCGCTTCGTTCGTGTGCTTTTTGTAGTTCTTGTGCTGAGAAGCCGAATATACTACCTACTTGGGGCTTAAGTATTCCTTTTTCAAGTAATTCTCCTAACTCCCCTAGCTGTTTACCATTTGGCGTTAACCAATAGGAGCTGGCCGTTACTTGATGCTTTTCTGCTAATGCTGGATCGGGTTGTCCGGCAATCGTTACTAGTCTGCCACCCGGCTTTAATACTTGGAAGCTTTTATTTAAAATGTCCCCGCCCATTGTATCGATGACCACATCATAATTATTTACTATATCTTCGAATGGTTGTGTGCGGTAATTGATGAATTCATCTGCGCCAAGCTCTTTTACATATGCTTCATTTTGTTCACTCGCTGTTGTCGCGACATAGGCACCTAAATGCTTTGCCATTTGAATCGCCAAACTTCCGACACCACCCGCTCCAGCATGGATCAGTACTTTATCTCCTGGCTGGACTTTTGTATGATCCACTAGACACTGCCAAGCGGTTAAACCTGCTAAAGGTATAGAGGCAGCTTCTTCAAATGTCAGGTTGCTAGGCTTTTTCGCAAGCAATTCTTCATCCACCACGGTAAATTCCGCATATGTACCTTTAGCGGTCGTATCTGGTCGCGCAAAAACTTCATCCCCGACCTGAAAATGCTTCACTTCACTTCCCACTTCAATGATCTTACCCGCTACATCCCAGCCAAGGATAATCGGGAATGACCAATCAAGCATCTGCTTCAAATAACCCGCACGAAGCTTCCAATCAATTGGATTAATAGAAGTGGCATAAACCTCAACAAGCACTTGATTTGCTTTTAATTCTGGCTTCGGCAACTCCTGCTCCACTAACACATCTTTACTACCATATTCATTGATGACAACTGCACGCATCACTAGCACTCCCTTTTTAGATATATATGTCCAAGCACTAGTATTCGTTTTTTCCTAATAAGTCATTCCTTCGGATCATAGGGGCGGTTCTGGCCGCTTGATTCCTGCGACGAGAATGTACCAGAACCATCCCGTGGTTTTTTCCTGTTAGTTCGACAACCTCTTAACTGACTTCCAGATTTTAATTAAAAGAATTAGACATAGATAGATAAAGAAAAAATTAAACAATATTCCAAGAATATTTACACCAAACCTAATGCCCCCGTAATAGCTTAGCCACTCAGCAGGAAAACCAAAGTGCAGATATGGTCGAGCAAAGTGAATTTCTTCTACTTGTATGCCGACTTTAGGGATAAAAGAAAGAACAATAGATAAGCAAAAACTAATGATATAAAGAGCTCTTTTACTCTTCAACAAATATATTCTACTCCTTTCTAATGCAATTATTAGAAAAACTAATTCACCTTATCATTCGACATTGTTTTCTGTTTCCCTTTTTCTACCAAAACATATCTTTAACTTAATATTACAAGGTCCTCTTAAACGTTACAAAAAACGGGAGTAATAAACTACCAACAATTAATATTAAAGTGCCTAATCCCGCATTTACAAGAATCTTACTGAAAGGAGAAAGAAAGTTAGCAAATATCAAAGCTGGTACAATTGTAAAAGATACACATATGGACCTACC
>JAQSXG010000350.1 GCA_029256785.1 Neobacillus sp. | reverse complement strand
CTATCAAAGCGTTATATTTTCAATTTAAGAAGCTTCCTCTAAATTCATTTGGTGTACGCCCAACTTCTTTCTTAAAAAGACGTGAAAAGTAGGTGGTATTTTCAAAGCCTAGCAGATACGAAATTTCAGAGATATTGAGTTCTCCTTCAGTCAATAAATTCTTTGCCTCACCGATTAAAAAAAGATGAATAAGCTCTAGCGCCGTTTTCCCTGTCTCTTCTTTAAGCAGATCGGTTAGATAACGAGAAGAAATATTTAATTTTTCTGCCATTAAAGCGACTGTCGGCAACCCGATTTCTTTTGTTTTTCGTTCTTCAAGGTTAGCAACGAGCAAGGCATTAAACTTTGTAACTGTCGCGCCGGTTAACTGCTTCCGGTTGATAAACTGCCTTTTATAAAATCGCTGTGCGTATTTTAATAAAGAATCCAGATGGCTGATAATAATTGATTTGCTGAGCTCGTCCGTATTATTATGGTACTCTTTTTCGATGTTGAAATACAAATTCCAGATGATATCCTCTTCTGCAGGAGAAAGGTGTAAAGCTTCGTTGACTTCATAGTCGAAATAACTGTACTTCTTGATTTCGTTGTACAGGACTGTTCCGGTTAAAAAATCTTCATGTATAATGATTAGAAAGCCTTTTTCTTCTAGCATAACATTCTGGAATGCCACTTTCTGCAACGGTTTTATGAATGACAGCGAACCCCGGTCGTGGTCATATTTAGTTTTACCATACGACATGCTTCCGGATTTCAATTTTTTGAATCCGATGATGTAAAATCCAGAAGAAAATTCAAGTTTATTATTTCCCTTGCACATATCTTGTTCTCCATAAACTACGCTGAAAAGTGGGTTTTCAGGTGGATTGATACCGAAAGCCTCGTGAAGTTCACTTATTTTGTTGAAATGGTCCATCTTCTTAAAGCCATATTAAAAACAGATTTCAGAAAATTCAAATTCTGCTTATTTTAAATTCTGTTAACCGTGTGCTGCTACGGAGACATCTTGCCAAGATTCCCAGGTTTTAAGACGTTCGGCGTACGTGTGTTGTGTCCAGGTGAATGTGTTTTTGCCTAACAGCAGTCTCAATGGTGGATTTTCGGCATCAACTAAACTTAGGATAGCTGTAGCCGTGGCATTTGGATTGCCAGAATCTTGGTCTGCTGCGTGGTCATAGAAACCTTTTCTTATGGTATCGTAAGCAGAAACTTTTGTGCTGACCGCAAGAGAATTGTTTCCAAAGAAATCTGTAGCGAATCCGCCCGGTTCTACAATGGTTACTTGAATGCCAAAACCGCTTACTTCGCTTGCCAATGTTTCTGTAAGCCCTTCAACTGCAAATTTAGTAGCACTGTAAAGTCCCATTAATGGTACTGTATTTAATCCCAAAGCACTTGAAAGCTGAATAATCTGACCCGAATTTTGCGCACGCATAATTGGTAATACCGCCTGAATCATCCATAATGAACCCAATACATTGGTTTCAAATTGCGCTCTTACATCGTCCTCGTTAAGTTCTTCTACAGCTCCAACGTGTCCAAATCCTGCATTATTTATGAGTACATCGATACTTCCAAAATGGTTTTTTGCGGTTTCAATTGCTTCAAAACTTTCA
This sequence comes from Neobacillus sp., assembly GCA_029256785.1. Classification (GTDB taxonomy): domain Bacteria; phylum Bacillota; class Bacilli; order Bacillales; family Cytobacillaceae; genus Neobacillus. Next base: position 3,731 of record JAQSXG010000350.1, on the reverse strand, counting down.
AGTCTGTCTGTAACATCAAGTTTGAGAACCAAAAGATTTGATGAAAATTCTTGTTTCAGTTCTGCTAAGGTTTCAGGATTACGAACAGCCGCCACGACATTGTCGCCACGTCTCAGAAAAGCTTCCGCCCAAATTCTTCCAAATCCACGGGATGCACCTGTTATAAAAATTGTCTTTGCCATTCTATTATTTTTAAATATTTGATATGGACAAATTTCCGCAAATTTTTACCTGCTATTATGATACAAAAGTAGGCAATAATGAAACGTTTTTACCAACCTTTACTGGCGATCAAATTCAATTTTCTAGTTGTCGTTCAGTTTTTTACTTTGTTTTTGGATTTTTTTCAAACAATGCTCTATTGAATTTAACAACATCGGGATGGGTCGGATAGCTTGATCTAGCTGAAAGTTCAACAATAGCTTTATCTCTCAAAATAGGTGCATTTTCTTTCACGCCCTCTGCCAACGCCTGTTTTAATTCTTCAGCATCTAATTCTGTACAGTAAGCTGGTGTTCCAGGCTGGTGTCTCCAGGATTCGGAAAGGTTACCCGAATCAACTGCATCGTAACCAGCATCATTAACCAATCCGGCTATTACCTTTTTTGCTTCGGCATCATCACCGGCTACGGCCATTGCAATTCTGTCTTCAGCACCAGTTTTTTTTCCACCACTGGCAAGTGTTTCTGCCAATAAGTTATTGAATGCTTTTACTACAGGTCTTCCCAATTGTTCAGATACCCAGACACTCTCTACCTTTCCATTTTTGATTTCTTCAATATCAGCATCACGGAATGGATAATAATTGGAAGTATCGACCACAATTACGTTTTCTGGAACGTCTGCAAACAAATCTTCGGGTAGTGTTGGAATGGCGATAGTCGGTAAAGATAGAATAATGACGTCTACATCCTTTACCACATCTTTCTGCTGAGCAGCTGTTACACCTAATTCCGCAGCACGGGCATTCAATTTATCAATGTCGCCTGCATTATTTATTTTCACTTGGTGACCGGCCGCAGCCATTTTTTTGGCGATTGTTCCGCCTATGGCACCAGTACCTATTATTCCTATTTTCATATGCTATCTACTACTTTGTCTTCCCGTTTTTACTCTAAACACAAATACAGCTTTTAGAGCCAGAAAAAATCTAAGTGCAAAACCTACATTTATTTTCTAGATTAGATATACAATGCACGATTGATGCGAAGTAGATACTCTGGATCTAGATCTTTGGAAATTCCACCCAATCGTTCCGTAATAGCCAGGATAGCTAAATCTCTTCGTTTTGGTAAGCGCTCCTTTTCTGCTGTATCAATCAAGGATTGTATTTCCTTTTGAGTTAGGTCTGTACAGTATATCGGAGATCCAGGCTGCTGCCTCCAGGAATCAGACAGAGCGCCAGCATCAAATGCATCAAATCCGGTTTCATCGATCAATTTGATTGCCACCTCTCGATCTATATCCCTATCTGCAGATATTGGAATTGCTATACGCTGAGGAGCCCCAGAAGGTTTGCCATTCACGGCAAAAGAGTGAGCCCCAATTGCATTCCAAGCTTTAGCAAAGGGACGTCCCAGCTGCTCTTTCACCCATAAACTTTCTACCTGCCCACTTTCAATGCTGTCAATGTTACCATCACGCGCAGGGTAATAATTAGAGGTGTCTATAATGGTTGTTGCTTCCGAAACAGCAGAAAATAGTGGTGCTATAGTGGGTATACGGCTTAACGGAATAGATATAATGATAACATCTTTGTTATCAATAGCTTGCTGGATGCTGACTGCCCTCGCACCATTTGCGAGAACATCCTTTGCAATATTTTCTGGTCCCGAAGAATTTGCTACGTCCACATTATGACCTCCTTCTGATAATTTTAAAGCTAATGTTTTGCCAATAAGGCCGACACCGATTATTCCTATATTCATATTTTAATATTTTAAATATTTAATTTTAATTAACTCCACGCATGTCCTTTACAAATCTGACATGTATTTTTAATCCTTGAGCTTCAAGTATTAAAAGATAATGAGACAAATCTACAGAAACTAAACTTTCCTTTTAATAGTACTTTCCCAAAGGAAAGTAGATTTTTTTTTAATAATCCGTTGTAACAAAGTGGTTGAATTAACTAACTACTTTCATGGCGAGAGACATTCGAGAAATCATTAAATTCTTTAGTTGCAATGCCACCAATACTTCAGCTGGTAAGATAGTCGTATGGGAATTTTTATCAGGAACAAACATCTTCACCAAATGGTTTGAAACTGACTCTTTAAATTGCACTTTCCTTTAGGTAACTACTATCTTTTAGTTAGTAATTTTGCTGTAAATTTGTAAGGTGTAAAAATGTTTGGATCGATACTTTAGAAAATCTCGACTTGAGATAACGCATTTAAATAAATCACCAAGTAATATGGGTAATAAAAAGAAATTAAAACTCGCCGCCATTATCGAAGGTACAGGTTGGAATCATACCTCTTGGCAACATCCAGATATGCCGGCAGACGCAAGCGAAAACATCGACTTTTATGTTCAACAGGCCAAACTTGCGGAAGATGCCAAATTTGAAAGTTTATTTTTGATTGATGTCAGCCACGTTGGTCCAGGGAATATTCCGCATTATCTGAGTATGTTTGAAGGCGTTTCTATCATGTCTGCCTTAGCCATGAAGACCGAACGAATAGGACTTTCTATGACGGCTTCAAGTTCTTATACAGATCCTTATAATGTAGCGCGTCAGGTCCTGTCTTTAGATAAAATAAGCCGAGGAAGAGCGTCACTGAATGCCATAACTTCCAATCCGGGAGGGATGGTCAATTTCAGTCGGGGTCACTTGTCGAAAGCTGATCAGTATCCTATGCATCGCGAGTTTTTAGAAATTATAAGGAACTTATGGGACACCTATGAGGACGATGCATTTGTAAGGGATAAAGAAAATGGAATCTTTTTGAATCCACACAAAATGCATTTAACAAACTACAGGGGGAAATATTTTTCTGTCGAAGGCCCGTTGAATATAAGCCGTTCTGTTCAGGGAAGACCTGTTTTATACACAGCTGGCAGTTCGCCAACATTTGTTGACATGGCTACTACTTACACGGATGGTGCTTTTGTAGGCGGGTTTTCGCTGCAAGAGATAAAATATACAGCCATGGCACTTAGAAAAAAATTGGATGAGAAGAATAGAAATCCGGACAACTTTGTGATCGCCACTTCACAAAATCCAATCGTGGGAAGAACGGATGCTGAAGCTCATCAAAAATATATGGAGCTGGTGGCACTGAATCCGTATCAGCGAATTGCACCACCGCTATTTTTAGGGTCTGCCGAAAGTGTTGCTGATGAAATTCAGAATTGGTACGAAGGGGGAATTATGGATATGCTGATGATCAAACAAGATCATCCGTATGGTCTCAGGGACTTTATCGAATTGGTCGTTCCTATATTACAAGAACGAGGAATCTTCCATACTGAGTATGAAGAAACAACACTTCGGGGAAACCTTGAGCTTCCAAAACCAGCATTCAGAAACTTTTAATCACATCAATCTATTTGCTTTTCAACATAGGAGCAATTTAAACGGATTCAGTGCCTTTTGTTAATTACTATCAATAATAAAGTTTCAATTGATAACTTTGCATTGATTTATTGGGTAACAGAAGAAGTATTATTATTAATGTTATTTAACAAAATCAAAATTCCGAAAAATGAAAAAACATATCGCTTAC
>JAQSXG010000349.1 GCA_029256785.1 Neobacillus sp. | reverse complement strand
CTGGATTGGCCGTTATGAACGAGCGAAAACGGATGAAATTGATGCTGTGGATACGTTGAAAAAATGGCTAGCAGATCAAATTCCAATCCAGCAGGAAGCTGCAGTTATTCACTATGACTATAAATTTAATAATGCGATGTTTAATGAGGATTTATCAGACATGGTCGGGTTATTTGATTGGGAAATGACAACGGTGGGAGATCCACTTGCGGATTTAGGGGTTGCATTGGGCTATTGGAATCAAGCAGATGATCCAGAACACTTAAAAAAGGGGCTTGGTCAGGAATCACTCACCGTTCAAGATGGATTTTTTACTCGAAATCAATTGATTGAACGATATGCCAAAAAGAGTGGTAGAGATGTTAGCAACATGAATTTTTATTTAACCTTTGCTTATTTCAAGTTGGCGGTAATTTGTCAACAAATATATTTCCGTTTTAAAAAAGGCCAAACCAATGATCCTCGTTTTGCAAATTTTAATTATAAAGTTAAGACGCTAATAGAGCATGCAACAACAGTTGCTTATGGGGAGCTTTAAAGGGGGCTTATGATGAGATTTTCACAGACAATCGCTTTGGTAACGGGAGCGGGCAGTGGCATTGGTAAAGCAACAGCCCTTCGTCTTGCAAGTGAGGGAGCAAAGGTAATCTTAGTTGGTAGGACAAAGGGAAAATTGGAGGATACTGCGAATGAAATAAATCGTAGTGTAAGAATACCATTGGCAGAAGTATTCCCCGCAGATGTTACCGATGCAGAGGATGTAAGGGAATTAGCAGAGTATGTGGAGGAACAATACGGAGATTTGCATGTTTTAATCAACAACGCAGGCGGTTCGTCAAATACAAGAATACTAACCATGTCTGAACAGGAATGGGAATATGTTCAAAATGTAAATTTAAAAAGCGTGTTTCTGGTATCAAAAGCTCTTGGGAAAATCATGTCTGAAGCAGCCAAACGGGAAGAACGGAATCGAGCGATTGTAAATGTTGCCTCTCTTTCTGGACACCAGGCAGGCGCTGAAATTCCTCATTATAGCGCTGCTAAAGCAGGGGTAATTAATTTTACAAGGTCACTTGCTTTAGAGCTGTCGCCGTTTGGTATTCGTGTAAATTCTGTTTCACCAGGGTTTGCAAAAACAGCGTTAACAGAACAAGGCTTGCAAAATGATAAATTTGTGAGAGCGATTCAAAGAAATACGGCATTAAAGAGAGTGGGAAGACCGGATGAAATTGCGAATGTGATTGTTTTTGCGGCTTCGAGTGAAGCGTCGTATATGACCGGCTCTGATCTATTAGTGGATGGTGGCTGGCTAATTAAATAATAGGCTTTAAGAATAGTAGCTGAAAGGAATGATTAGAATGAGTTTAGTAAAAGAACATTTAATAATTGAAAAGTTAGGACCAGTATTGTCGATTACCTTAAATCGACCTGAAAGTTTAAATGCATTTAGTCCAGAAATGATTTTAGGATTAACAAATTCTCTTCGAAATGCCCAAGATGATCAAGATGTACAAGTTATTGTATTATCTGGTGCAGGTCGGTCATTCAGTGCTGGCGGGGATGTAAAGACGATGGGGCATGCATCGGCTACACAGATTTATGAGCATGTCGGAAAATTAAACGAACTAATCTTAGCAATGAAAGAAACAGAGAAGCCAATTATTGCAGCGGTTCATGGTTTTGCAGCAGGAGCAGGGGTTAATTTAGCATTAGCGTGTGACTTAATTGTTGCTGCAGAGGATAGTAAATTTGCGCTTAGCTTCTCTCAAGTGGGTCTAGTATCTGATGGAGGTGGTTCTTATTTTCTGCCAAAATTAATTGGACCACATTTGGCGAAACAATTCTTCTTTAGTGCTGAACCGATTCCTGCTGAACGACTCTATCAATTAGGGGTAATTAATTACCTTTATCCAATAGAAAAGCTTCAGGACGAAACAACTAAACTAGCACTTAAATTGGCTCATGGCCCTGGAAAAACATTTGGCAAGCAGAAGAAATTAATTGACCATGCGATGACAGCATCGCTGGAAGAAATTCTTGAGCAGGAGCGCCTAACACAGGTGTTAATGGTTCAAACAGAGGATCATATAGAAGGAATCAACGCCTTTAAAGAAAAGAGACAACCAGCGTTTAAAGGGAAATAGGAGGAAAATAGTTATGAAAGCAGTACAATTAACTGAATTTGGCGGACCTGAAGTCCTACATGTAGTGGAGATAGAAAGACCGATACCAAAGGGACATGAGGTATTGATTGAAATTAAGGCAATTGGGGTGAACTATGCGGATACGGCACGAAGGGAAGGTCAATATGTCGTTAAGACAACGCTCCCCTTCATTCCCGGTGCTGAGATAGCAGGAGTGGTTGTGGAAGTCGGTGACAAAGTAACGACAGTAAAACCCGGTACAAGGGTAGTCACGCTTATTGAATCAGCTGGGTACGCTGAATATGCAGTAACTGATGAACGTACGCTCATCCCACTACCTGAGCAATTAGATTTCCAGCATGCTGTTGCCTTACCACTCCAAGGCTTAAGTGCCTATCATATCCTAAAAACAATGGGGCGTTTAGAAAAAGGAGAAAGTGTTCTCGTTCACGCTGCAGCAGGAGGAGTGGGTACGATTGCGGTCCAGTTAGCAAAATTGTTTGGTGCCGGACAAGTTATTGCTACGGCTAGTTCGACTGACAAACTAGAGCTTGCCCGTGAAATGGGTGCGGATGTTCTCGTAAACTATACAGAGCCCGACTGGGAGAAGCAGGTTCTTGAAGCAACAGGTGGCAGAGGGGTAAATGTTGCACTTGAAATGGTAGGTGGTGAAGTATTTAATAAAACCTTAAAATGCTTGGCTACCTTTGGCCGTCTAGTCGTCTTTGGTGCGGCGAGCGGTGAACAAAGCAGGCTTTATCCAGGAGCGCTTATGGCTAGAAATCAGTCGGTAATCGGTTTCTTCCTGCCTCAAATTATGAGAAAGCCAGAATTGTTGCAGCCTAGTTTAGTAGAATTACTTACCTATCTTGGAGAAGGGAAGCTGAAGCTCACCATTGGCGGTGTTTTCCCATTAGAGGATGCGGCAAATGTTCATCGTTTACTACAATCTAGAAAAACAAAGGGGAAGCTAATTTTAGAACCATAATTCGAAATAGAGGGTGATAATATGGTGAAAACTGTTGAAACAGTAACAGGTCCAATTTCTGTTGATCAAATGGGTAAGACCCTTATTCATGAGCATTTTGTTTTTGGTTATCCTGGTTATCAAGGTGATGTCACCTTAGGATACTTTAACGAAGAGGAAGCATTAGAAGCAGCGGTTGGGGCTGCAAGGCAAATGATGAGCTATGGAATTCAAACCGTTGTCGATCCAACTCCAAATGAATGTGGCAGAAATCCACTATTTTTGAAAAAAATATCCGAAGCAACGGGTTTACAAACCATTTGTGCCACTGGCTACTATTATGAAGGAGAAGGTGCGCCCCCATACTTCAAATTAAGACAGGGACTTGGAACAGCTGAAGCAGAAATCTATGAAATGTTTATGAAGGAAGTCACCGATGGAATTGGCGGAACGGGGATTAAGCCGGGCATTATTAAACTTGGTTCCAGTAAGGATGAAATTACAGAATATGAAAAAATGTTTTTCCGTGCGGCTGCAAAAGTTCAAAAGGAAACGGGTATTGTTATCTTGACACATACGCAGGAAGGCACAATGGGACCGGAACAAGCTCAGATGCTTATTGAACTAGGTGCTGATCCTAGCAAAATTATTATTGGTCATATGTGTGGTAACACAGATCCTTCCTATCATAAGAAGGTAATGGACCAAGGTGTGAGGATCGGATTTGATCGGTTTGGTATTCAAGTCTTGGTTGGTGCTCCTTTTGATCATGAAAGGGAAGCGACATTATTAGCATTATTAGATGAAGGGTATGAAGATCAAATCTTGTTATCTCATGATAGTATCACTGTTTGGCTGGGCCGCCCGCCTGTTATGAATGAGCAAGTAACAGAAATAATGGGTAACTGGCATCCAAGTCATATTTTTGAAAATGTCATTCCAGCCTTACGGAAAAATGGCATAACAGAAGGACAAATTGACAAAATGATTGGTACCAACGCTAAAGCCCTATTTGCTGGTGCCGCAGTAAAAGTGTAATAAACTAGAAAAAGGTCTTGAAGCCATTCAAGCCTTTTTTTGTTGGGCTGTATTATTAAAAAAGCATGAACAAACTATTAAATAGTTACGAAGAATGTAGAAGAAAGTTGATATGAGCGAAAAATGGTTTAAAATTAAGGAAAGAACTGTTTTTACATAGGAGTTGAAAATACTTGAATATATTAGTGATAGAAGATAATAAAAGTGTTTGTTCAATGCTTGAGATGTTTTTTGCTAAAGAGGGCATAAAGGGCGAGTTTGTCAATGATGGATTGCAAGGATATAACCGCTTTAAAGAGGGGACCTGGGATGCGTTAATTGTCGACTGGATGCTACCTGGGATGGATGGAGTGACCATCTGCCGGAAAATTAGAGAAGAAAAATTTACGGTGCCAATTATAATGCTCACAGCAAAAGATACAGAATCTGATCAGGTATTAGGGCTTGAAATGGGAGCAGATGATTACGTGACAAAACCATTCAGCCCATTAACATTAATGGCAAGAATTAAGGCAGTTACCCGTAGGGTACAAACACAAGTCGTACACCAAACAGAAGATTATCTACAGACAGAGCATTTTAAAATTAGTAAAAGTACGAGGGAAGTTCTTGTAAATGGAGAGCCTGTTACCAATCTTACTCCTAAGGAATTTGACCTTTTATGCTATATGGCGGAACACCCTAAACAGGTGTTTTCTAGAGAGCAACTTCTTGAAAGGGTATGGGGATACCAATTTTATGGAGATGAGCGAACGGTAGATGTTCATATTAAACGGCTTCGGAAAAAAGTAGAAACGAAAGAAAAGCCCTTCTTTCATACTGTATGGGGAGTAGGATATAAGTTCGATGAAGCGACTCAAACAGATAAAAATTAGATATATTTATCAACAGTTTATCAGCCATATTAGCATCATTGTCGTGTCCCTGCTCGTACTAAGCCTTTTGTTTGCCCATTATGTTGGAAATCTGGTTTATGAGAATAAAGCGGAAGAACTGATTACATATGGAGAAGCGATTTTAACAGAGATTGAAAGAAACCCGATAGCCACAGAACAAATTATTACGCAGCATAGTTCGGTGTTACGATCCAGAAAAATTAGTTTTAGCATGTTTGATCAAAATGCTAACCTATATGCGGTGGGTAGGGGCGGTCCTGGCATTGAACTATCTTCAGATGAGTGGAAAAAAATTATAACTGGGAAAACCCTTATTGTCCAA
>JAQSXG010000348.1 GCA_029256785.1 Neobacillus sp. | reverse complement strand
CAAAGTAAAACCAATCCTATCATTAAGACTAATTTCTTCAATACAATTATTCCTCCAATCATATATTTTCCATATAAGATATTACTATAAATATAGTAATCTTGCATAGAATTACTATTTTTATCAAAGAAGGTAAACCTTTACATTTTTACAAATATTAACGTAAAATAATAAATAATTACCATTTATTTACGTGGACATACTAATGTTTAAACATATCTTTTGAGAAGGTGGGTGAATAGTTTGGATAAAAAGAAGAAGAAAAAGTCTCATTTTCCATTACGATTAAATCTGTTATTCTTCACCATTTTTATATTATTCTCAGTTTTGGTTTTACGCCTAGGATTTGTTCAAATTGTTTATGGTGAGAATTTCAAAAGGGAGTTGGAGCGAACGGAAGATGTTACCATTCAAAATCCAGTCCCAAGAGGAAAGATGCTCGACCGAAACCTCAAGGTAATTGTCGATAATGTACCAAAAAGTGCCATTACATACACAAATATGGGCGTAAGCCAAAAAGAGATGCTAGAAACGGCTGAAGAATTAGCTAAACTCATCGAGAAAGATTCAAAAAAGGTGACAATTAGAGATAAAAAGGATCATTGGATGATTAAGTATCCTAAGAAAGCCGAAGCCAAAATTACTAAAGAGGAATTGGACTTATTCAAAGATAAAGAATTAACGGATAAGGAGATATACCAGCTTAAGTTAGACCGAATTACAGAAAAGGATTTGACACTGTTAACACCTGAGGATTTAGAAATACGTGCAATCTTCCAGGAGTTTAACAGTGGCTATAAATTTACTCCACAAATTGTTAAAAATGAAAATGTCACGGATGAGGAATATGCTCGGGTAAGCGAAAACCTGCAATCGTTGCCTGGCGTTGACACCACTACCGATTGGGAGAGGTCTTACGCTTTTGAACATACACTTAAATCTATCTTGGGAAATGTAACGAAATCAAATGAAGGACTTCCTGCCGAACGTCTTGACCACTTTTTATCATTAGGCTACAGCAGGAATGACCGTGTGGGTAAAAGTCAACTTGAATTACAATATGAAGATGTACTCCATGGGCACAAATCAAAAGTTAAAACAGTTACAGATAAAACAGGAAATGTGGTTAAAACAGAAGTTGTTACCGATGGAAAAAGAGGAAAAGATCTTGTCTTAACAATAGATATGGAACTGCAAATTGCTGTAGAAAAAATTATAGAAGAAGAACTTTGGGGATTAAAAAAATTACCTAATACCGATTTACTTGATCGTGCTTATGTAGTTTTAATGGACCCTAACAATGGTGAAGTCTTAGCGATGGCAGGAAAACGAATAGTGAAAGATAAGGAAACCGGGAAACTAGAAATGCAAGATGACGCTATCGGAACCATCACCACCACATATAATGTTGGCTCTACCGTAAAAGGAGCAACGATTTTAACTGGATATAAAACAGGGGCCATTTCACCAGGAACGATAATTGATGATCGTCCGATTCAAGTTAAAGGCACTGCCATAAAAAAGTCTTATGCCTATTTAGGTGTTCTTACTGATTTAGATGCCTTAAAGAAATCATCTAACGTCTATATGTTTCATACCGCTATTCGAATTGGTAAAGGACATTACGAACATATGCAGCCACTAAACCTAGCGCCCAATTCTTTTGAAATCATACGAAACTCATTTGCCAGCTTTGGACTCGGGACAAGAACAGGAATTGATCTTCCAAATGAGTCCATCGGCTTAAAAGGTACGAGTAAACTGCCAGGTCATTTAATGGATCTTGTAATTGGACAATATGATACCTATTCGGCTATGCAACTGGCTCAATATAACTCCACCCTTGCAAATGGCGGTAAACGTATGAAGGCCCATTTGGTAAAGGAAATCCGTGACCCGGCAGAAGTTACGACAGATGTAACTGGTCCTATATTTCAAGAAATTAAGCCTGTTGTTCTTAATACGATTGATGCAAAACCTGAATGGATTGAACGGGTTCAATTAGGATATAAAAAGGTCTACCAAGAACCAGGAGGGACTGCATATAGACAATTTTTGGGTGTCAATTACTTACCTGCTGGAAAAACAGGGACTGCGCAAGCTTTTTATGATGGACCTGATCGTAAAAATTTCGGGAAGGAGCCCCCTTTGGTCATGAACTCAACTCTATTGACTTACGCCCCAACCACTAGTCCTGAAGTGGCTATGGCCTTAATTGTCCCTTGGGCATACCGAGGAACGGTTGATAATGGAGCAAACTTCAAGATTGGTCGCAGAGTAATGGATAAGTATTTTGAACTAAAGAACCAGAGGTAATAAAAAGAGGTTCCGCTGTGATGCGGAACCTCTTTACTTAGCTTATGGGTAAGACATAGAACAAAATACAGAAGAACAGTGCAGCACTCCCAGCTATTACAAATAAGTGCCAAACAGCATGGTGAAACCGAAAACCACGCCATACATAGAAAACGGCTCCGAAGGTATAAAGGAGGCCCCCGATAATTAAGTACATCAGTCCCTCAGGAGCAAGATTAGTTACTAGTGGTTTCCATGCAAATACAATCATCCACCCCATAACAACATAAAGAAGTGTAGATGTGAGTAAATACTTTTTAGCAAAAAAGCATTTAAAAACGGTTCCTGCAATTGCCAAGCCCCAAACAATTCCAAAAAGTGACCAACCTAAGGGGCCTTTAATCACTACTAGTAAAAAAGGAGTATACGTTCCCGCAATATAAAAGTAGATGGAAGAATGATCGAAGATTTCAAAAATGTCTTTTGCCTTTCCTTCCGGAAAGCTATGAACCAATGTTGATGACATATATAAGATAAACATCGAGGCACCATAAATAGTAAAACTAACAATATGCCAAGCATTACCGTATAGTGCAGAAAAAACAATTAAAATAACCAAAGCAGCGATACTAAGTACCGCTCCAATCCCATGCGTAATCGAATTCGCAATCTCCTCTTCCTTAGAAAAAACATGTGTATTTGCCATTATTAAAACTCCTTCATAAAATCTGATAAAACCCAACTGTCCATCCTAGAAAGACAGTGTACACGAGTGGTGCCTGTCACCACTAACTTCGTGGTGCCCAAAGCATTATTGAAACACCGATGAGACAGATCATTGCACCGATCCAATCATATAAATCTGGTGGTTTCTTATCTATTCCCCATCCCCAGAGGACGGCTAATATAATAAACACGCCACCATATGCAGCATAGACTCTTCCAAACGAAGGAAAGCTTTGCAGGGTTGGAATAATTCCATAAAAGACAAGAATAAAACTCCCGATAATCCCATACCAAAAGGGTTTATCCGCCCGTAGCCATAACCACACAAGATATCCTCCGCCAATCTCCGCAAGACCAGCCAAAACAAATAAAACAATCGCCTTAAACATCTCATCACTCATTTATCTCATATTTCGAAGTGTCCGCCTCAGGTGGACACTGTCCATGAGTGGTGCCTGTCACCATGACTGTGACACCATGACTATGTCACCCCCACCTACCCACCACATTAGTGTACACCATTTCTTTGATTTGTGAAGGTTTTTTACTATGATGAATGCCACTCTGTAAACTTCCTAAACTATTAAAGATTCTTTCATAGTTTGTTCATATTTTTCCGTTATGCTTGTTTTAGGTTCAGAAAACGAACCTCCTTCTCCCCCTTAATTTATATAGATGTCCCAGATGCCCGGCAATTTAAGCCGGGTAATTTTTTTGTATTGAAATACAAAAAAACGGACTACCAGCAAATCATGCTAGGCAGTCCGTTACCATTTCTTCATTATGATAATATCCTTTCCATAAAGATTTCCGGGTCGTCAATGGCGTGAAAGCCATATTGTTCATATAAACCATGGGCATCGTAAGTGCATAACATCATTTTCCGAACATCCTTTAGCTCCGAATGGTTTGTAATTGTTTCCATCATCCACTTTGACAAACCTTTTCCGCGATATTCTGGGAGAACAAAAACATCCATAATCCAGGCAAATCTTACAAAATCGGTTACAGCTCGTAAAAAACCAATCTGTTTTGCGTACCCCAATTTTGGATTTCCTTCGTACAATCCGAAACAGATCGAAGATTTTTCAATGGCTTTCTCTACTTTTTCCACCGAAATCCCTTTTGCCCAGTAAGAATCAATACTTAAAAACTTGTGAATGACGTGTGCATCTAAATACTCCCTATCTGTACAAAGAGTAAAACCTTCCTTTTCCCATTTAGACATAGTGCCTCACCTTCCAATATTTATTTCCATAAACAATGGACAAAAAGAAGTATACTTCATAAATTCCCTGTCAATAACAGTACCAATACCCAAAATCGAGGTGCTAAAATGAAGGGAATTTATTTCATAAATGAACGTATTAGCTTAAACGGTCTATCAAAAGAAGAAAGCATTGCACATCAAAAACAAACTATCTTGGAGCATAATCGTAATAAAGAGATCCTTACTGTAAAACCAAATCCATATCAACTACATGATTATTATACGAATCTACATGCACTTTTATATGACTTAAAAAAGGAAAAACATCAACTTGATTGCTTTGTCATTTTTTCGTCACAAATCATAGAAGATTATATCTATACTTATCCTGCTAGATGGCTGATTCTAAAAAGCTACTTCAAGGATATTATTACCATTTCTGAGCAACCAACTATTCATGTTAAAAAGGTTGTTTAATCGAGAGATTCCTTAGCCATTCTCCTGTATATGAGAACAAAATTTATCAAGAAAATAATCAGTATATAACCGCCGTATAACCCGAATGAAAACAACTTATTACTGCTAAAGCTTGCACCTGCGTAAGATAGGATTAATATATTCGGAATCTTGCCGATTGTGGAAGCAATAAAAAAAGTAAGCCACTTTACATTGCTCAAACCACACACAATATTTACCACTGGTGCAGGAATAATTGGAATAAGTCTGCACGTTAATATGGCCAAAAATGAATTTCGATTTAGAAATGCCTCGTACTCTTTTACTTTTGGATAATTGATTAATTTTTGCTGTGCATAATCACGGAATCCATACCTACTTAAATAGAAAAATCCCATCGTTCCCACCATAGCCCCTGTTTGAGAAACGATCATGCCTTGAGTTGCTCCAAAAACGCCTCCAATTACACCAGCTAATACTGGAAAGGGAATGATAGGGAAAAATACGCAAATGGCTACTAAAAGCATACTGATCATAATGGACAAATAACCACCGGCATTAACTAACGAAAGTAATTCATCCTTTTGTAAAAAACCAACTGCAATAATCATAACTAAAATACATAGACTTACTACTTTTTTTAGCATTCATTTTCTCCTAAGGTATGACCTTATTGATTAGGAAAC
>JAQSXG010000347.1 GCA_029256785.1 Neobacillus sp. | reverse complement strand
CGTTTGTTTCGTATATAAACTATCATGGTCTCCCCAACCAGTTACACCTATGTAAATCAACGCTTTCACCCCCGAATCCTAAATATAGCATATCGTTATTTTGAATTGTTTGCTAGTTGCACGTAAATTCTATTTAGAAATGGTCGCAAATTCGGTTTCACGGATATATCACTTATACTCGCGGATATATCTTGTTTTTAGCGGAAAAATGCTCACCTACTCGTAACAAAATTTACATATTTGAAACTAACCCGAAATTACTAATTGAAATGGGGGATTTTTACGTTCTGAGCTTGATATTACGGCTTCTCTTATTTTGAACTCTAATTGCAAAATTCTTTTTTAGTGCATATGCACAATGAAATTTGTTGATTTATCAATTGTTAGAGGATCATGATGATACTAAAATGATGGTGTAGTTAATGAAAGGGCTTTTATGAAAGCGTTCTTAGTTAATAGATTCAATAACAATTAGGAGGATGTAAAATGGCAGCAGCATTAGATATTAGCTGGATTGGCGCCTTAAGTGGGCTTGCGTTGGCAATTATTTTGATTTTGTTTAGATTAGCACCAACTTATGCTTTGATTTTGGGAGCAATTGTTGGCGCCTTCATTGGTGGAGCTAACTTTGCAGATTCAGTTTCAATACTGGTTACAGGAACACAAAGTGTTCAAGGAACGGTCATTCGTATCATCGCTGCAGGCGTTTTTGCGGGTGTAATGATGGAATCTGGAGCAGCGGAGACCATTGCGAAAGTAATTGTAGATAAACTCGGTGGAACAAAGGCGATGCTGTCTCTAGCATTAGCGACCATGATTATCACAGCAGTGGGTGTATTTATTCCTGTTGCCGTCCTTATTGTTGCACCAATTGCATTGTCTGTTGGAAACAAAATGGGTTATTCCAAAATTGCTATCCTGGTTGCTTTGTCAGGCGGTGGTAAAGCTGGTAACATTATTTCTCCAAACCCGAATACCATCGCAGCAGCGGGCGGCTTCGAACTCGACGTTAACCAAGTAATGATTGGCGGAATTGTCCCTGCAATTTTCGGAGTAATTGTAACCGTTATTATTGCATCAATAATTAAGTATAAAGGCACGAAAGTAACGGATGCCGAAGCAGAAGAATTAGAAAAGGCAACCTCTACTAATCTTCCAGTCTTGTCAAAAGCCCTAGTAACTCCTGTCATCGCAATTGTTCTTTTGATGATTAGTCCTATTGGTTCAATGATAGGGATTGAGACATTAGCGAAACTGAAAATTGATTCCTTATTTATCCTGCCGTTTGCTGGTGTAGTAGGTTCCCTGGCGCTAGGCAAAAGAAAACAAATATTGGATTATTGTACAGCAGGTTTAAATAGAATGACTCCAACAATTCTGATCATTATTGGAGCAGGTGCCATTGGCGGATTGATTACAGCCTCAGACCTTCCTGAACAGGTTGTTGCCCTGGTAGAGACCTCTGGCATTTCTGGTACATTCCTTGCACCAATTGCTGGTATATTGATGGCAGCAGCAACAGCATCAACATCAACAGGTGTCATTTTAGCTACTGGTTCATTTTCAGATGCTATTTTGAATACAGGTGTAGCACCACTGTCAGCTGCAGTTATGACGCATGCAGGTGCCACCGTGATCGACCATCTGCCACACGGAACTTACTTCCACGTTACACGTAATGCTATGAACATGACGATGAAAGACAGAATGAAGGTTGTCGGATATGAAAGTATTGTCGGTGTAACGATGACCATTGTAGCAATAATCTTGTTCGGATTTATTTTATAAAAGAATGGAGTGTAAATGATGGGGAAAACATTTTTATTGGCACCTGATTCCTTTAAAGAAAGTATGACGGCAAAAGAAGTCTGTGAAGCAATGGAGATCGGCATAAAAAGAGCAATTCCAGATGCTGAATGCATTCATGTACCAATGGCAGATGGCGGTGAAGGCACCGTCCAATCTTTGATAGATGCAACAGGGGGCACATTGATAAAGAAAGAAGTAACCGGACCACTTGGTAAACCGGTTATGGCACAATATGGAATTCTTGGAGATGGTAAGACAAGTGTTATTGAAATGGCCTCAGCCAGTGGAATTCATTATGTTACGAAAGAAACAAAAAATCCACTCATTACAACTACCTTTGGAACAGGGGAATTAATTAGGGATTGTTTAGAAAAAGGAATAACAGACATCATTCTGGGTATTGGCGGGAGCGCTACGAATGATGGCGGAACCGGCATGGCAGCAGCACTGGGATATAAATTCCTAGATAAAGAGGGGAATGAGTTGCCACTGGGCGGTGGATATTTAGGTGAACTCAATACAATCGATACATCTGATGTAAATCCACAATTAAAGAAAATAAACATTATAGTAGCTTCGGATGTAACAAACCCATTGTGCGGTGAGCGCGGGGCTTCAGCTGTTTTCGGTCCGCAAAAGGGAGCGACTCCTGAAATGGTTCAAATTTTGGATAAAAATTTGAGGCACTACGGAAATGTTGTAAAAGAGCAGATTGGAATTGACATGATAGATATACCTGGTGCTGGTGGTGCTGGCGGCCTTGGTGGAGGATTGCTTGCATTTACTAATGCTACAATGAAAAAAGGAATTGAAATTGTTATCGAGTTTACAAATTTAAAAGAAAAGCTTCATAATGTGGATTACTGCTTTACTGGAGAAGGCGGCATCGATTTTCAAACAAAATTTGGAAAGGCCCCGTTCGGAGTTGCCCAGGCAGCCAAAAGTGTTAACGGCGGCATTAAAGTAATCGCTCTGGCAGGATATGTTGGTCAGGATGTTGAAACTCTATACGATGAAGGTTTTGACGCCATTTTTGGGATCGTTCCAGGAGCAGCAGATCTTGAGAACTTACTGGTAACAGGCAAGGAAAATGTTAGCCGCACAGCTGAAAGCATTGCTCGTTTATTAAAATAAAAATGAAAAACAACACATCAGATAGTGGTGTGTTGTTTTTTATTTCACGCGATTAATCAGTATAAAGATTAGTTCCACGAGTTCCAATATATTTTTGGGATCTTTGCCGGTAATTTTAAATATCCTATTTAATCTGTAGTTCAATGTATTTCTGTGGATAATAAGCCGGGTGGCTGTTTCATTAGCGTTCAGGTTACAGCTGAGATAAACCTGCAAAGTTTTTATCAATTCTTCATTTTTATCGAGAAAATGGTACAGCATTTCTGTTTTTAAATCTTTCCTTTGCAGTTCGGCCATATCAGCAATGAATTCACATCTCGAATAGGAAATGACTTTTTCATGAGGAAAGACCCCCTTTAATACTCGCATGGCTGATTTGGCCTGTAAGAATCCCTCAGAAATTTTATCATTCATCTTGCTAATGGAAATAGAAGCTTCTGGAAATTGGTATTCAATCTGTTCTTGCAGTAATTCAATTTTATTTGCTTCCTGAACTACAAAACAATACGCTTGATTGGATATTTTAAAGGAAGGGAAATGATTAATGTTTTGCTTGTCAATAGTATAAGGAAATCCCACATATACAATTTGGGAAGGATTATTGATCCTGATTCCATAAGCCATTGCCTGGTCAATTAGTTCATTCGTGTATGTTGTTTCTGGATCTGTAATTAAGTTAAAAAATTCCTGTTTTAAGTTTCTTTCCAGATTCTCCTTTTTCAGTGAAACGCTTTGTTCGATTAATAAAATAACTGCAGATTTAACAAGGTTTGCAAATGGTCTTGTTTTCACAACCTCACCGCTGATACCTACTACTCCGATAATTTCTTCATTTAATTCGATTGGCAAGTTAATGCCCTTTTTTACGAACTCTTCATCCCTTCTAATTTCTATTATTTTCCTTTGTTTTATGGCAGCCACTGCCCCGTGGTGCAGTGTACCAATCCTTTCTTTATTTCCACTCCCAATAATAACGCCTGTTTTATCCATAATATTAATATTAAAAGGAATATCATTCATCATTTTATTAACAATGGTTTGAGCCTGATTATGTGTCAATTCATACATTCCTGTTGCTCCTTGACAATAAATTGTTTAAATTGTATGTATCACTTCATTCGCGGATTTAACTATTTTCATCAGAAAAATCCGCCTGCCAGCGCGGCAAGCGGACCCAAAATATTAACCGATAGAACCTTCCATCTCGAACTTGATCAGACGGTTCATTTCAACAGCATATTCCATTGGTAATTCCTTCGTAAATGGCTCGATAAAGCCCATAACGATCATTTCAGTTGCTTCTTGTTGCGAAATCCCGCGGCTCATCAAGTAGAAGAGCTGCTCTTCAGACACTTTCGAAACCTTCGCTTCATGCTCAAGTGAAATATTGTCATTAAGGATTTCATTGTATGGGATGGTATCAGATGTTGATTGGTTATCCATAATCAATGTATCACATTCGATATTTGAACGGGCGCCATCTGCTTTACGTCCAAAATGAACTTGACCACGATAAGTAACCTTACCACCATGCTTAGAAATCGATTTTGAAACAATCGTTGAAGATGTATTTGGAGCTAAGTGAATCATTTTTGCTCCAGCATCCTGGTGCTGACCTTTACCAGCAATAGCAATCGATAATGTTAAACCTCGGGCACCTTCACCTTTTAGGAATACAGCAGGATACTTCATGGTTAACTTTGAACCAATGTTACCATCGATCCATTCCATTGTTGCATTTGCTTCACAAACGGCACGCTTAGTAACAAGGTTATAAACGTTGTTTGCCCAGTTTTGAATGGTTGTATAACGGCAATAAGCATCTTTTTTAATAATAATTTCAACTACAGCACTGTGTAGAGAATTAGTTGTGTAAACCGGCGCTGTGCAGCCTTCTACATAATGAACATGTGCACCTTCATCAACGATGATAAGTGTACGTTCAAATTGACCCATGTTTTCAGAGTTAATCCGGAAATACGCCTGTAACGGTGTATCAACTTTAACACCTGGTGGTACATAAATAAATGATCCTCCAGACCAAACAGCTGAGTTTAACGCAGCAAATTTATTATCTGTAGGCGGAATGGTTTTTCCAAAGTGCTCACGGAAGATATCTTCGTTCTCTCTTAAGGCAGAATCCGTATCTTTAAACACGATACCCAAGTCCTCAAGCTCTACCTTCATGTTATGATAAACAACTTCAGATTCATATTGAGCAGAAACTCCAGCAAGATACTTTTGCTCTGCTTCAGGAATTCCAAGTTTATCAAATGTTGCCTTAATTTCTTCTGGAACCTCATCCCAAGATTTCTCAGATTTTTCCGATGGTTTAACATAATAAGTAATTTCATCGAAGTTCAACGAAGCCATATCTCCGCCCCATTGTGGCATTGGCATTTTATAGAAATGTTCAAGTGATTTTAAACGGAAATCCAGCATCCATTGCGGCTCGTT
>JAQSXG010000346.1 GCA_029256785.1 Neobacillus sp. | reverse complement strand
ATTTGAACCTTGTAGCTATCGCCCCAAGTGAACCACTCCTTGACCACTTCTCCTACGATTTTACCATGCTGTAAAACTTGAAAATCCATATCCCACCAATTACCATGTACTTCAATGCCTGCTGCATCAATTGTATATCGTGCTTTTAAGAAGGAAAATTCCTTCTTTATTGTTACTATCTCTCGACCATTCACTTCAACCAAAAACTTTGGTAAAAAGCTGAACATCTTTTTCGTAATGAGTGCTACCTCATCTCTTGCTGTATTCATTATGGAGAAAGTCTTTGGAACTTTCATAAAACTTCCCTCCACGTAATATATATCCTTCTCCTTCTGATCCTTTACTGTAAATTTCCCGCTAAGACTGAATACCTTCTGCTTTATATAAAGCTGCCTCATACTTATACCTCCCAACACTAATTCTTTTACATTGCTTACGTTTGAAATGGGTATTGGTTCCAAAATTTTGAATAAAATCCCAAATAATAGTTCCACTCAAAAGCGCCTTTTTTCGGTTCACCACTATTTATCCTTAACTAATTTACCTTGTGTAAAGTCAGCCATTCTTCCTTGGCAATCTGTCCCTAAAATGAAATTTAGCACTAATCCTTGCAGGATAGCGCCCGATTGTTGAAGATCTAGGTATTAGAAACTATTTTTCTGTTCCTATCTTTCCAAATCCCTCACCAAATTTAAGGGAATGTAGTTGTCCGTTTGAAGCCCAGTTTTCCCTATCGTATTCATCAAAAATTACTGTACTCACCAAATTTAAGGGAATGTAGTTGTCCGTTTGAAGCCCAGTTTTCCCTATCGTATTCATCAAAAATTACTGTAACCCATTCCTTATTTACATTTAATGATTTAACTGCTTCATTTGTAATTGCTTCAACAAATTGTTGTTTTTGTTTAATGGTTCTTCCTTTAGCCAATTTCACCGTGATAACAGGCATTTACATCACTCCTTACAATGTCAATTCTTCAAGCTAATTCATTCTTTAAAGCCTTAAATATTTCCTCTTTACCTAACCAGTTATTTATAAAAAACTTATCCGGGATCCAATCAGAAAAAAAGACCCTTCTTTTCAAGAGTCGCGCCCGTTCATGGAATATTGAATAACACGGTAAACCCGCAAAAGTTCCACAGTTATTGTGCTAAAGACCCCGTTACTTTAAGTGCGTTTTTTCACAAACTTGACCCGCACTTTCATTGATTACAGGGATGCTACTCCGTTTGTAAAAAAGCGACTGCTCTTATTTTCAAGCGCCCTCGTTAGCTCAATTTTGACTAATCACTTCACCAAATGTGCCCTATTAAGCGAATTATCATTTTTGGTATAAACATTAAGATGTTCCAAACCACTTCAAATATAAACTCAATTAGGGTTTCTTTAAAAAAGCCGTCTCTATTTCTTTTTCTATTTTTCATCTTATTACTCCCAATTAATCAATCTTTGTTTAAGTGGCTACGGATATGACTTTTCTACCGTCCCATTTCGCCTTATATTCAATCATACTTTTGATTGCGACCAAGATACCTCACTAATGGCTTTGGAAAGATGATGATTCTTTAACATGTTTGATACTGACAAATCTTCCATCGCAATAATGTCGTGGTTTTTGACAATTTGGGTGGAGATTTTGTCTAAATGTTTCTTGCGTTCGTTATTCTCTCATGAATACGTGCGACTTTTCTTTTAGCTTTGTACCAATTCGCACCGCCTATCGTTCGTCTGCTCATAGTTTGTTGTGGTTTGACTAACTTTTCTTCTAGTGTACGGAAAAACTTTGGATTGGAATAGATCGTTCCATCTGAAAGGATGGCAATGTTTATAGTTTCCAGATCCAACACTCCAACAACAGAGTTTGATTTAGATAATTCTGCTACTTCTATTACTGTTCCGAGAGAAACAAAGTATTTACCAGAAGGATTTCGTCTAATGTTTGCATTCAAAATTCTTCCTTCGACTTCACGACTTTTCGCAAAACGGACATGACCTAGCTTTGGTAATTTTATATATAGTTGTTCATGACAGCTATATTCCCATTCTTCTGTTTAGTGGTCCAGCATGAATCTCACTTCACTAAACAGGAACATTCACTCTTATTATGCCATGGTGAGGAACGTTTTGGCTAACGCCAACCGACATTCATCTCCCACCTACTCATTGGGCTTCGTCCTTCACATTCCTTGAGGTGGAAGTCTTCTGTCGGAGAACGATAAAATGGTTACAAAGTAGCACCATTTTCAAATAATTATCTATTGATCCGTTCTTTGATAATATTACCTATACGGTACAATCCTTTTTCCGCAGTTTGAATCATCTCGTCAAATAACTCCTGTACTGTTGGTATAGTTTCGATAAGACCAATTACCTGTCCAGCCCATCCAAAACCTTCTCCCTCATTACCATCATAGATGTATTTGAGATTTGCTTTACCGCTAATCACATCTATTAGGTCTTCGTAGGTTGCTCCTTCCTGTTCACGTTCGATAATATTCAATGCAAAGCCATTTTTAAGAACACGCCCCGGTGTACCTAATGTTCTCTTAATAACTACTGTATCCGTCTCTTTTGCATTTACGATTGCCTGCTTATATTTCTCGCTTGCGTGAACACACTCTTGGGTCGCAATAAAGCGAGTACCCATTTCAATACCTTCTGCCCCAAGTGCAAAAGCTGCCAACAAACCTCGTCCATCTCCAATCCCACCACTTGCTAATACTGGAATCGATACGGCATCGACCACACTAGGAGTAAGAACCATTGTGCCAATATCTTCTCGTCCTAAATGCCCTCCGCCTTCTTGTCCAACCACCATTACAGCATCTGCACCTAGCTGTTCCGCTTTCTGTGCCTGTCTTACACCCGCTACGAGGACAAGCGTACGAATATTTTCTCCTTTAATTCGTTCAAATACAGGTTGTGGGTTCGCTCCCGTTAAAGAGATAGCCGGTACCTTTTCCTCAATTGCAACTTCAAGCAATTTCTGAAATTTTCCACCGTTATCGTGCTTTGCAATCGCAAAGTTTACTCCAAATGGATTATTGGTGAGAGTACGTACTTTACGAATTTCCTCCCGTAGTTTTTCTGGTGTACCTAGCGTTGCCGCTGTAATTTGCCCGAGTCCTCCTGCATTCGAGACCGCAGCCGCCAGTTCAGCATAAGCAAGGTAAGCAAGTCCTCCTTGTATAATTGGATATTTAATTCCAAAAATCTCCGTTACTCGTGTTTTCATAGTTTATCCGACTCCTTTTTAGATGGTCTACGTTACAAAATTACATATTCGACCAATATGTGTGAGAAACCTTGTTATTTGTATAAGTATTTTAAATATTATGAATATTTTTGTAGTAATTTTGTTATTAAGCTATCCTGCCAGTTACTTTAAAAGAAGAAAATTACTTATCTGCTTATAAGTTCTATGAAAGAGAAATTCCATTTATCTTTTTGACGGTCCTGGTCAAGGTGAATCATTGTATTTCCGTGATATGTATTTCACTGTTGACAATTATGAAAAAGCCGTAAAAAAGATTATAGATTTTGTAAAAGCAGACTCTCGTGTAGATAACAAAGTCGCACTATATGGAATGAGTTATGGAGGATATTTAGCAACTCGTTCTGCTTGTTTCTTGAATAAAGATATCTATGGTTTAATTGTTAGGGGTGGGTGTTCTCAAACAGATCAATTAACTAAACACTCATGGATGGGGATTCCTAATTTCTACCTAAATGGTTTTAAATTGAAGTTTAATGAATATGATGATGAAAAAGCATCTGAAATCAGTACTCAGATGAACACTGAGCCTTACTTAAAGAATATTACTATTCCTACATTAATTATTCACTCTAATTAGGACCCTATCTTAGGTGTTGAAGGGGCTCACACAATCTATGAAAAGATATCTAGTACGGGTAAGGAATATGCAGAGTTTCCTGGCGATAGTCATTGCTGCATGGACCAACATGAAAGTGCTAGTTCCTTAGCAGCAGACTGGATGGTAAAAAGACTTCGTCAAGATAACGGAAATGTCGTAAGAAGAGCGTATTTCATGCAGAAATGCGCCCTATTCTTTAATAACATAAGTATGAAATTGAAAAAAAAACTTTATTAACGTACCCGTTCGTGAAATGCCCCGTTATAAGTACAAGACTAAAGAGTATAGCCCCAAGTGATAATATTAAAGTAACCACTATAACTACTCGGACCAATCGAAGTATCACAATTAAAATGCTATGCTAAGTCTTTTATAACATTTCTTTTTTTTCGATACCAAACAAATAAGCCTGCACGCAAAGCATTATCTGCTGCAATGGAAATCCATACCGCAGGTAAACCATAACCTAGTTTCCATGCGAATAGATAAACTCCTAAAGTACGCACTATCCAAATGCCAATTATAGTGACTATCATAGGGAATGTACTGTTTCCACCAGCCTGTACAGCCGAAGTATCAACTAATACTGAAGCCAGAAATGGTTGAGATACCATATCAATCATTAAAACAATCATCAATAAATGCAAGACAGTAACATCGGTTGTAAATAGTTTACCGACCCACGGACTTGAAAAGGCTAAAACAGCAGTGATTAACGTCATGGAAATAGCTGATTGAATATAACTCCATTTGCGGTATTCTTTTACATCTACCATATTTTTCTCACCAATTGCTTGCCCGATAAGAGTGCTTGCTGCTATTGCAAAACCACCACCAACAGTATAGGCAAATGTCGTTAAAGTACCAGCAATATTATGTGCTGCATAGGATTCTGTTCCCATTCTTACAATTAATCCAAAATAAACAACTTGTCCTAACCTCATTGATAATCTTTCTAAAGTTGCAGGTACTGCAAATTTAGCCATACTACTAGCCAATCTCCCAGTCAGCCTAAAATCACCTATTTTAAGAGCAATAGACGGGATACGTTGGGACTTTATGAATAGACGAATAAATCCATATATTCTAGCTAATATCATTGCAATAGCCGCCCCAGTTAATCCTAATCCATTAAACGCCCCTATTCCAAAGATTAAAACGTAATCAAGAATTACATGGACAAAATTCATTTCAATGCCAATGCGTAAAGGGGTTTTTGTGTCTCCTATTGCACGAAAAGTTGCAGATTGTGCAGTGAATAGGGCAACGAATGGAGTTAGCCCAAGAATAACTTTAAAATATATTATTGCCTTATCCTTCAGTTCTTCGTTTGCACCAACTAAATCTAATAATGATTCAGCGAAAAGAACTGAAACAACAGAAAATAGCAATCCAACTAATATAGATATGAAAAGTCCATGAAAAATAACTGACTTACTTCTTTCCACGTCCTTTGCTCCAAATGCTCTTGATAAAAATACTGATAGTGTAGCTGATAGAGCAGTAAATACTCCTACATAAGTCATACTATAAATATTTGTAACACCCACAGCGTTAATTGCAAGCAATCCTAATTTAGCAATAAAGAAAGAATCAACTACCCCAAGTAAACTTTGCAGATAGGATTCTTCTATAGCTGGTAAAGCAATTTTATATACTTTTTTTGCTTGATACGGAATTTGCATTAGTTTTTCCTCTATTTATCTAATAAATTTATCAATAGCATCATTTAACTTATCTATAACTGATTCATCACCATCTTTGACTGCTTCGACAACACATCCTTCAAGGTGATCTTTTAGAATCAATTTGCCACAACTGTCAAGAGCAGAGCGAATTGCAGCAATTTGTATCAATAAGTCGCCACAATCTCTTCCTTCAGAAGTCATATTTTTAACTGAACGTACATGACCTTCAATTTTCGCTAATCTGTTTTCTATTTGTTTTCGATGTTTATGATGGTCTGGCATATAATCGCCTCCTGTTGTAATTATAATAACCCCCTAGGGGGGTTGTGTAAATGTAAAAAAATTATTAATTTAACCTGCCCTTCGTTTTAGTACAATCCTTTCCCTTTTTCTTTAAAGGTGCTCCGTTAAATGGCCCTTAACATTAAGAAAAGCACAATTCTTGCTGCAGAATTGCGCCCGTTTGCTGAAGAACGAATATAAAACTTTGGTACCAAATGGCCTTGTCATTTATTTATGATACGGTTCACCGCACCTATTCAAGCAGTGATTTTTTAAAACTGTCAGCCTTTTAATTTTACACTTCTACTTTAAATTGACGCTGCTGAGG
>JAQSXG010000345.1 GCA_029256785.1 Neobacillus sp. | reverse complement strand
AAACCATTCTGTTTCCAGGGTGGAAAGTTTTTTTGGAATAAAGGGGTTGGGGACTTTAGAGCAGAGAAAAAATTATCTGATCTCACTAAATCAAAAAGGAAACAAGCTGAATGTGTCTGCAATAAGGAATATTGTAAACTCGATCTCGGGAAGTGATTGTATTGTATTCTTTGGTTCTGAAGAAGAGAGCAATTCTGATAGGGCTTATGGGTTACTGAGGATACAGGTTCTAAGCCCAGACAGTACAAAAAATTATCGCTATGCAGATATTGCCAGAGCTTTGGCACCTTTGGTACCCAGTCATATTAAGTTGTCTGTAATAAAGTATTTTGCTACTTGGGGAGATATCCTTGATGACTTTTCGAACTGGGCAGCCATATCGGCCAAGGAGGATTGGCGGGTAGTTCGGGAGTATATACCTAGTTCGTAGTACTATTTGTAGACGGCAAGACAACTAAGAGTAGTAAACAAAGGAGTGTGATTCCATGTCAAAAGTGACGGGAAATTATAATTTAATAATGCCAGAGTTGACCGATAGTCCTCCTGATATTACTGCAATGAATCCAAACTGGCAGAAGATCGATTCCAAGCTGAAAGAACAGGAGGAAAAGATTACTGAAACTGTGAACTTAGTCAGCAATGAAGCTGTAGCAAGAGCGAGTGCCGACAACACTCTTAATAACTCGATTGTAAGCATAAATACGAGCTTTGCTACAAATGTCAGATCAACGGTACTAACCGGTTTAACAACTGCAACAAGCGCGACTTTAACAGTAACAGACACCATATTGGCAGCATTGGGAAAATTGCAGGCACAAATAGCTGCAAAAGCAAATCTAGCAAGCCCTTCATTTACAGGAACAGTGGTTTTACCATCCACGACTAGTATCGGCAACGTATCAAGTACTGAACTGGGATATGTGGATGGCGTTACTTCAGCAATCCAATCACAGTTGAATGCAAAGGCAAATCTGACATCTCCGGTGCTGACCGGAACACCAACAATAGGCGGGAATATCATCTATCATGCAGGCAATATCACGGTTTCAACCACTGCTCCTGGATCCTCACTAGCTGAAGGATATCAGCATCAGGTTTATTAAGGCGGTGTTGACATGACAATTTATCGTGGACTAAGTGGGGTTAACCGAGAAGTAAAACAGCAGTGCCGTGAAGTAGGTGGTGTAAATAGAGAAATAAAAGAGCAGCACAGAGGAATTGGAGGATTTAATAGGAAAGTTTTTGAGTCAAAAAAATATCTATACTACGAAGGAGAAGAACGTACAACAGTTACTGGAGGCTGGCTTAATAGGGTATACGCAACATATGGGGACAGCGGTAGTTACACAAAAAATACGAATTCTATATACATTGTGGCATCAACATCTTTGTCGCGCGGGGAAACTGGTATATGTACACAAAACAGAATAGATTTAACAGAATACAACACCTTATATATCTGTGTTCTGTCTGGATATGAGGGCTATTACAGTATGACAAGATATGATTGGGCGGGTTATTGCGTACCTGTAATTACAAACACATATAACTCTGGGAACATTTGGGATGATCCAGTTAAGCAGGAGTTAAATGCATGTCGAATAATAGGTGTAAATGTCATTGATATAGCTAGTTTAAGCGGTAGCTATTATGTAAGCCTTATGGCTCGCCCTCAGGGATATTGCACATTTAATAAGATCTGGTTAGAATAAGGAGGATTTTATAAAAATAATTCTAAACAATGGAACAGAACTTGACGCATTCCTGGTTAACGGTCAAACCCGCTACTTCCAAGGTGCAAACCGTGACTGCTTGGAAATTCAATTTGCAAAAGGGGCAGTAACATTCGAGCAAATAGACAGACTCTTTGCGGAGCCAGAAAATACAAAAAAGATCACTTTGCAACAGGATGGAAAGGCATTTCTTCACGAGAATTACTCTCTGAGGGTCAGTATGAACCTGGCACCAGTTGTTATTACTCCTGCTACCAGCACGGATTCAGAAGTAACCGAAGAAAGATACAGTGTCGTAATGGCTCAAAAATCT
Organism: Neobacillus sp.; assembly: GCA_029256785.1. GTDB lineage: Bacteria > Bacillota > Bacilli > Bacillales > Cytobacillaceae > Neobacillus. The sequence goes on along the minus strand of JAQSXG010000345.1, from coordinate 3,887 downwards.
TATGCGGAGTTACAGCAGGAAGCTTTGCAAGAGACCGTTGAGGTTCTTGTGTTGAAAAGTCTGGGGGTGTAAGAAATGTTTGAAACAATCAAAAGGCTATACATAAAGACTGGCAATCCGGAAGTCGTAACGAAGGCCGTTGAAAAGGGCTGGATAACGCAGGAAGAAGCTGACGCGATCCTCGCTTAGTGTTGACTAAGTTCCACCAGTATGCTGTGAGGGAAGTTATAAGCCATTTAAGCTCGATTACCCACGCATCAGCTAAAAAAATAAAGACAGTACGTGTGAATAGATTCTTTTCAATCCATTATTTCACACTTTTTTATTGCCCTTAATAAATCAAGGAAGGAGACGACATGCCAGAAATATACATTTGGAAATCCAGGCTAAGCAAGGATGCCTATCCCATCGCAGACCACACAACTTATGTTGCAGGCGACAAGGACAACCTTGACCCAGTGGTACTCAGCAGGTGGGCGGCACTGGCCAAAGCATATGGAGTTATCATCGTTGTTACCAATCAGGGAGGATACCGAAGCAAATCAGATCAGGACGAGCTGTGGGAAATGTATAAAGCCGGAAAATTGCAGCAGACTGCTGCCAAGCCATATACGAGTAGACACGGTTTGGCTCTGGCTGTCGACTCCTCCACACCTCCCTTTCGAAGAGCAAGCTCAACTACGCCAGTTATACCGGAGGCTGTACTGAATCAATATGGACTCTGGCATCCTTATAGCAGGGAACCATGGCATGCAGAGCCCATTGAGACAAAAGGTCTCACCTTTGCACAAATCAAGGCCCGGCTTGCTCCCGTCGAAATAGGTGCTGCGTTTCAGCAAAAATATGGATTTGCGGAAAAGACGCTAAAATTTATTTCCGGTTTCAGATGGGCAGCTGAGTTGGTTGAAAAACGAATGCTATCTGAAGGGCCGCTCCATTTAAGTGAACAGACAATAGATTATTTAAAGGATTATCCGTATTGGCCGGAGCTTAAGGCCAAACTCAATATTTATAATTCATAGGTGGAAAGGGGAAACAAGATGAAAATTTCAAAAGGGACAGTGATACGAACCATATGTCTTGGGATTGCATTGATCAATCAGATTTTTACAATCGCTGGGCACAGCCCATTACCTATTGACGATGAAACTGTTAATTTAGCGGTTACGACCACAGCGACAATCGTCACATCTCTTGCAGCCTGGTGGAAAAATAATTCATTTACATCAGCAGCGATTGAAGCTGATGAATTATTAATAAGGATAAAACAATCGTAAATTAAAAAAACTTCCAGTTGATATAATAGGACAAGCTTGGGATAGAATGAGAGGAGAATGATATGATTAATTGGAAAATCAGATTTAGAAACAAAGCCTTCACGGTCAGAACCTTTACTGCTAAAACTACCGGAATTGCGGATTAATTCTATGTCGATTATGACTTACATAGAAAGGTACTGGCCTGAATGGATCAGCGGCATTCTTGCTACGGTATCCTTTGGAATTTTCTCGAGAATTATTATGAAATATAAGAAAATGCAGCTGCGGCAGGCGGCCACCGAACTGGGAGTACAAGCATTACTCAGAGCAGAGATTATTCAGATTTATAACAAATACATGGAAGCAGGAACCATGCCAATCTATGAGCGGGAAAATGCAGCAGAGCTGTTCAGCCAATATACAAATCTGGGAGGCAATGGTGTAATCAAAGAACTAATAGAGAAGCTTAATGATTTGCCGACTCCCCTTCAATCATAGCAAGAGGGGTAACTTACGATAATCGACAAAATTCTACAAAAAATACCACCTTTGTAATGCAGGATATTATTATGCTGTATTAATAATGATGCAGAAGCTTTATAAAAAAGGGGGGTCGTTATGAGTAAAAACTCTACATTCGTCGAATCAAACGCAGAAGCATTGATAAAAATTCTAGATCAACAAAAGTATCCTTTTGAAGCGAACGATTATTTGATTTTCATAACACGGGATCGTGACAGAGTAAGCTTTTTTGATATTGTTCTTAGGGCCTTCCAGCTGGGAGTGATCCTTGGGAAACGTGCGGAACGAACAAAAAAAACAGGTTAGAATTGGTTTGTATCCAAAAATATCATTTGAGCTAATTAACGTTAGTCCAAAAAGTAAAAAGGGCGGTAGCAAACCGCCTTTTACTGCTTGTGAACCACTCCATTCATGTCTTAGAACATAATGTTATTTAACCCGGAAAAAGCAACAAAAAAACCGCCCCTTATAAGAGCGGATTTTTTTAAAAAAAATTATGCTACACAAACGTTAGTGGCGCGCATCTTTCTGGAATCTCTAGAATCAGCTTCGGTGTCATATGTCACCTTCTGGCCTTCGGACAGAGATTTGTATCCTTCATTTTGTATTGCGGAAAAATGGACAAAAACGTCCCCCGTTCCGTTGTCATTAGAGATGAAGCCAAACCCTTTGCCTTCGTTAAACCACTTTACAGTACCATTATTCATATAGGTACCTCCTTAAAAATATTATCCCGTGCAAAAACAAAAGCCACAGCGTTTTAAGTCAAAATGGAAATTGACTTAAACCTGTAGCATCAATTAATACATTTAGAATTACTTTTATTATATACGACTGGAAACAATTTGTCAAATTATTTTTTTTTTACAAATATGAAAAACAGATCAATAATTGAAAGTGAAATCCAGATCCTTTGGGAAGTGAAAAATATCAGAGCCGTCCAGGCTCGAGCATGCTATACGTTTTTTTGGTGGGTGGTGACATTGCAACAAAAAAGGAAGCCTAAGCTCCCTCCTGCTGCTCCATGTTATATAGTCTCTTCAATTTGCAGCTGTAGAGCTGCGATGTCTTGGGTCCAGTTTTTGATTGCGCTTTTGTCGCCGTTATCGCGAGCCTTTTTAAGCGCTTGTTTATATGACAATAATTTAAGTTCCATTATTCTTTTATCCATAACGTCACCTCCTGATTAATATATTATACCACACTTGGAGGACGATTGCACGAGAGTGGCCGTAAAGGTTGTGGAGTACTCTCTATTTATTGTAACCATATGTAAATTATGATATGCTTTGGTATAAGACAATCTTCAGTAATTTTGAAAGGAAGCTTGATTATATGAGTGGGCCCAGACAAATCATCTTCGAAAAATTAAATGAATTGGGTATCAATTATGATATTATTGAGCACCCTGCGGTACACACGATAGAAGAATTGGATGTTCTAGAACTCAGCTATAGAAATAAGATTGTAAAAAATCTTTTCCTCAGGGATGATAAGAAAGACATCCGAGGATTCATTAAAGGAGTATTTATGCCTGAGCAAGGGTTCCGTTACCCCTTTGGGAATATTAAATGATGATTTGCTAAGAGTTGAAGTTATTATTGACAAATCACTTCTGGATTATGAACATATTGGAATTCATCCGAATGAAAATACAGCAACAGTGTTTATTCGCCCGAAAGATCTCGAACTTGTAATAACAAATCATGGCAATAAAATTCGATATGTTGAACTATAGAGTTAAAAGATCACAAGCAAAAAGGACGGCTAGACCGTCCTTTTGTTTTGCCTTTATTCATCTGGTCGGAGTGCGGAGATTTGAACTCCGGACCTCTTGACCCCCAGTCACATTAAAATGCTTATTTTTCAATGCTTTCGGTACTGTTTACGACACTTTTACGACTGTTGTCGGCCATTCCAAGCGTTTTCTTTATGTGATCGATGTTCTGATGGATATAAACTTCATTGGTCATTTTACTGTCTTTCCCATGTCCCATGAGCAGGGCGATCGTATTGTCAGGGATACCTTCCTCGTTCAGCCTGGTGGCGTATGTATGGCGAAGTTCATGATAGGTGAGTTCTGGCAGTCCCGGATGTGCAGCTAGC
>JAQSXG010000344.1 GCA_029256785.1 Neobacillus sp. | reverse complement strand
CTTTTGGGCTTACATATATTCCACATAATGTTGCGAGTATTGAACCATCAAAAGTTTCAAAAATCACTGTCTTTGATGGAAACACAGGATACGAATTAGAAATTAAGGATGAATCGGATATTCATTATATTATCAATAATTTAAATAATATTACCTTTCAAAAAGGTAAGCTTACATTTGGATATATGGGTTATAGCTTCAAAACAACGATTTACAATCATAAAGGAAAAGCCGTCAAGGAACTGATTATTAACTCAAATGATACAATAAGATATAAAGGTTTTTTCTATATATCTAAAAACCATTCAATTGATTTTGATTATATTAAACAGTTATTAGTAAAAGCGCATTATTAGAATTGATGAAGCTATACATAGAGGAAAATAAACATATTAGGGGGGCTTAAAAGTGTTGAACGTGTTTGATGTTTCGGACACACTTGTAGATCATATCAGGTCCAACTGTCCGGACGATATTGCAATAATTGCTTATTACGGGTCATATGCGCAAGGAACAGCTACAAGGCGATCTGACTTGGACTTTTTTTTCATTCCCGCTACATCTCATGGTTACCGCGCAAGTATCCAGTTTATTATTGATGATATAAGTTTTGACTTTTGGCCAATCAGTTGGGAGCGCGCGGAAAGAATGGCCTCTTTTCAAGAATCACAAACCACGATTATCGCCGATTGCAAATTGCTTTATGTTCGCTCAGACGAAGACCGGGAACGATTCATGAGCCTGCGTGATACAATATCCAATGTGCAGGAAAATACACGAAGTATGGTGGAGAAAGCAGAATCGGAACTACGTAATGTTTATTTGCACTTGTATAAGCTGAGCCGAGCTGGCGATTCGGATAATATTACATTTATCCGAACAGAAGCTCACGGGGTTTTAACGAAAGTGTTGCATTGTCTTGCGCTGTTAAATCGAACTTACTTCACAAAAGGTTTTGGCAAAAACAAGGAGCAAATACTGCAACTTCCGTTAAGGCCCGCTCGCTTGGAGTCGTTAATGCACACAATTATGCAAGGCTGCATAGCGAACGACATCCTACAGGCATGTGAGCAACTGACGGCAGATACCCTTGAATTGGTGCTGGCTGAAAAAGAAAAGCATTCTAGCGCCCCTTCTTACCAGGATAGAATGAAAGGCTTTTACGAAGAGGAAAAAGGGGTTTTAGACAAAATCATCACGGCTTGCGAAATGAACGATTACGATACGGCTTTTTTCAATGCTATCCATGTGCAAGATGAAATCGCCCGCTTTCTATATTTTGCCGAAACGGGGCAATGGCCCTGCAACTTGACGACCGATTCAGCTTATCAGGACATTTACAGACAGGTAGGGCTCCCTGAACTAGTCGTTCTTCTCAATTCTCACGATTTATCCCAACTACAAGCAGCCGTGGAACGCTTGTGTTCTCTTTTAGAAAGCTATCTCCGAACCAAGGGAGTCGAAATTAATCGGTTTAACAACATGGAACAATTTGAAACATTTCTTAAGGAGAAAACGGCGGAAATGGCGAAGTTCGTTTAAAAGGAAAGATATAGCTTTCTCTTTTATGGTTAAGGAACTTGTCAAAGTCAGTGACAAGTTCCTTAACCTATTTCCGAATGGCAACTGAAGACTTTCATTTGGATAGAATTGACTAGGCATAAGACAATCTATTCTAATGGTGAATAGGCGAGATCTGTGTCACTATTAAAGTTAAACGAGCAATAGACTGGAAGGTAAAACGAGCTTCGGCGAGCGTTAAAAAGAGGCCTGTTAATGCAGACAACATAGATTGCAGGAGAGGATGTAAAAGATGAAGAGGCTGGTAAGAGGGAATGTCAGTTGAAAGGGTATTTGGCTTTGCTTGGAGCGGTATTGATATGGGCAATGTCCTATATTGTGATGAAGGCGGCAACAACGGATTACCCTCAGATGCTTTTCCAATTTTGGAGGTATGCGGCAGTGGCCGTAATCTATTTCATTTGCTTCTATCGCTCCATTAAGGCTATTCCGATCTCGATCTGGAAGATTGGGTTGTTGCGACTCGGTTTGGCCAATTTTGTCCTTAGTTTTTTCTCTATTTATGCGGTACAATATACGACGCCGACAAGGGTAGTTGTCATTAACAGCTTCATTATCGGCGTCGTTCCGTTGCTGCGATGGATCCATGACAGGTGTAAGCCGGTTCGCGTCGAAAAATGGGCGATCGGCATCGCGCTAGCCGCCATTGCTCTGCTCCTGGGACCTCAAGATGGCGACGTAAAGCTGGGAGACGGTCTGGCAATGATCGGCATGCTCGGTTATGCCTACTCTATCGTTCTTACAAACCGGATGCTTCTGACAGAGCGCGCATCGGTCATACAGGTCTCCTTCCTGGGCGTAGCGGGCTGCGCAGTTTATTTCACCTTGTCGGCGATCGTCTATGCCTGCGTAAGTCCGGGTGGCTTGGCGCTGCAGACATTGCTGATCCAGCCGATGGCGCTCCTAGGAATCTTGTATATGATCGTGTTCGTATCGATTGCGGCCAATCTACTTCAAGTCTTCGGTCAACGCAGGCTGTCGCCAGTGACGGTATCGATCCTGTTCTGCCTGGAGCCTGCCGTAACAGCCGTGTTAGATTATGTCCTGCTTGGCAATGCTTCCTCGATTCGCGTGATCATATGTGGAATTCTACTTGTAGGAGCCACGATTATAGCTTCTCTGCAGAGCATAGAGGGAAGTGTAAGGAAAGGTAGCGTTCCGGTGAGCGACCGTCCCGGAGCGAGTCCTCCTAATTGACAATAAGTTGACTTTCCTTCTTAATATACTGATTTATGTATTAACGAACAGTTGTCCAAACCATTCTTTCAATTTCTCATATATTGTTATCGATCGCGATATAAGGAGGAACAATAGATGGCTTATCCCCGAACGAAGTTTAAATTTAACGGAATTCTATTACGAAAGCTATTGCTCAAAAAAATCCGAATTGTAACAAATGATCGAACCTTTACTGGAACACTTATATGTTTTGACGAATTTGTATTAACACTAAGAATTAGACGTGCAGGCAAAAATCTGTTTATCACTATTCCTCAGAGAAAAATCAATGCGATCATTGGATCTGTAGCACCTCAGCCACGTGGCCGCTCTGGTGCCTGGTACGGTCGATGCATAACAGGGTGAAGGGGCTAAAATCGCTGTGTAGTTTGTTTTGGGAATGAGTGTCTCTTTTGCAGATAGAATATTCTATACACCTTAAAGAGAGTTTTGATGGATAAATTTAACTACAGAGAACGATAGGAGGAGCCTGTTTTGACAGAGTTCCTCTTTGTTTATTCAAGTAAGGTAGCATCGTTTGCGAACAACCTGTTAAACTGAAGTTGTAAAACCTGAGTGAAAGGACCGAATGAATGGCTGCATTTGGTGTGCAAATGGTAATATAACGAATAGATGGAGAGTGTATTTATTTGTTTTTACGCAGAGTAACCCTTCTCAAAGAAAAAATTACAGATTTAATAACTTACCCTTTCACAGTTCCAGCAATTAGAGGAATGGACACATTGGATTTCGATAGCGCTGTAACCTTCTTCGTAGGAGAAAATGGTTCTGGAAAGTCTACTTTACTTGAGGCTATAGCATACCAGTGTGGATTTAATACCGCAGGCGGCGGGAGAAATAATGCACACGACGTGGATTCATCCCAAGCGGCATTGGGGGAATACGTACGCCTTTCTTGGCTTCCAAAAGTTACTCAAGGGTTCTTTTTAAGGGCGGAAAGTTTTTACCATTTTGCTAGCCATCTCGACCAAGTAGCCAAAGATGATCCCACTTTCAATTATCAAGGTTACGGCGGTAAATCGTTACACCACCAATCTCATGGCGAATCTTTTTTATCGCTATTCTTAAACCGATTTGGAGGAAAGGGAATTTATTTGTTAGACGAACCCGAGGCAGCTTTGTCACCAGCCCGTCAACTAGCCTTTCTAAGGATCATTCATCAATTGGAGAGGCGTCGGAATACTCAATTTATTATTGCAACACATTCGCCTATTCTTCTGGGGTACCCAAACGCAAAGATTTTTAGCTTTGATTTATCCTCTATAGAAAAAATCAGTTATGAAGAAACGGAACATTATCAAATTACTAAAGGTTTTCTAAATCGAACAGAGAGATATTTGGAGGATTTGTTTCGTGATGACTAGATAGAGGTCTTTGAGAAAGCAATTTTTAATTTTTATGACTACTCAATGAAAATAATATTGATGTATTGGAATGGGGACTTTCTATGACTAAATTATTATTAACCTCTAAGGGTTTTTTTACAGAGGCTATTAAGAATCAATTTTTAAAACTAATTGACGGAGAAATCAGCCAGCTGAAGGCGACTATAATTACAACAGCATCACCACAAAAAGAGAATAATAGGTATGCAAAAAAGGCAAAAGAAGATTTAAAAGGAATGGGGTTCCAGAATATTGATTTCATTGATTTAGAGTTCGATAATCCAGAAAACCTATTACTGAAAGATGTTATATATATCAGTGGCGGCAATCCGTTTAACTTGTTGTTCCATACTAAGAAAAGCGGAGCTGTTGAAATTTTTAAAAAAATAGCGTCTCAGAATGTAGTGATTGTTGGTGTTAGTGCTGGTGCAATATTACTTGGACCGAACATTAAAATTGTTCATTTTTTCACTCCCCAAATGAATACACTGAATATAAAGGATTTTGCCGCATTAGATTTAACAGACAAACTTGTTTTTCCTCATTACGACAGGGAAGACTTGTTTAAAAATGGTTCAGGGAAGTCAATTGAAGATAGAATAGAGGAGTTTGAAGCCCTTGAAAAATGTGAAGTTACAAGAATAAAAGATGACCAATCTATCTCAATCATAAAATAAATAAATTACTTGACTCAACCCGAATTTATTGTTTAATACCAGAGGAGGCTAAAGTTTCCAGGCGAGGAGATAACATCATTGAAACCACTAATACAACTACTGCATTTTGGCTATCATCAGGCGATGAGCTGCATATTTCCTATTGCGATCTTTGGGACTTTAGCTCTTTCTAGCGTAATAGAGGTGCCATTCATTTACCGTTATGACGCCATTCTTTTTATACTGCTTGCAGTGCAGTACCTCATGTACCGCAGTGGATTAGAGACACGCGATGAAATTAAAGTTATCTGTATATTTCACTGTATTGGTTTGTTGCTGGAAATATATAAGGTTAGGATGGGATCATGGTCATACCCTGAGCCCGGGCTTACAAAGTTACTCGGTGTACCGCTCTATAGCGGATTTATGTATGCAAGTGTTGCAAGCTTTATGTGTCAGGTATGGCGTAGACTCAAGATGAACATGAGCGGCTGGCCAGGGCTAACTTCTGCGGGATTACTCGGAGGAGCCATCTATCTGAACTTTTTCACACATCATTTCATTCCTGATTTTCGATGGTGGCTGACGG